>NZ_JBHSDQ010000001.1:0-50242 GCF_042652025.1 Arthrobacter sedimenti
AGGTCTACGCCGCCTACAAAGCAGCCACCGAATTCAAGGGCAAACCCACCGTCATCCTCGCCCACACCGTCAAGGGCTACGGCCTCGGCCCCCACTTCGAAGGCCGCAACGCCACCCACCAGATGAAGAAACTCACTCTGGATGACCTGAAGAAATTCCGCGACCACCTCCGGATCCCCGTCACCGACGAGCAGCTGGAGAAGGACTCATACCGGCCGCCGTACTACCACCCCGGTAACGACGCCCCGGAAATCAAGTACATGATGGAGCGCCGCGCCGCGCTGGGCGGATCAGTCCCGGAGCGCCGCAACACCCACGCCGAAATCGTGCTGCCCGAGGCGAAGTCCTACGAGGTTGCCAAGCGCGGTTCCGGCAAGCAGATGGCCGCCACCACCATGGCGTTCGTCCGGCTCCTCAAGGACCTGATGCGGGACAAGAACTTCGGTAAGCACATCGCCCCGATCATCCCCGACGAAGCCCGCACCTTCGGCATGGATGCGTTCTTCCCCACGGCGAAGATCTACAACCCCAAGGGCCAGAACTACTTGTCGGTGGACCGTGACCTGGTCCTGGCGTACAAGGAATCCCCCGCGGGCCAGCTGATCCACCCCGGGATCAACGAAGCCGGCGCCGTGGCAGCGTTCACCGCCGCCGGAACCTCCTACGCCACCCACGGCATCCCCCTGGTCCCGGTCTACGTGTTCTACTCCATGTTCGGCTTCCAGCGCACCGGCGACGCCTTCTGGGCCGCCGCGGACCAAATGACCCGCGGCTTCATCATCGGCGCCACCGCAGGACGGACCACCCTCACCGGCGAAGGCCTCCAGCACGCCGACGGCCACTCCCCCCTGCTGGCCTCCACCAACCCCGCCGTCCTCACCTACGACCCCGCCTATGGCTACGAGATCGGACACATCGTCCGCTCCGGCCTGGAACGGATGTACGGGGAGAACTCCACGGACAAGAACGTCATGTACTACCTCACCGTGTACAACGAACCCATCATCCAGCCCGCAGAACCCGAGAACCTCGACGTCGAAGGCGTCATCAAGGGCATCTACCTGCTCGCTCCGGCAAAGATCGACGGTCCCCGCACCCAGATCCTCGCCTCCGGCGTCTCCGTGCCCTGGGCCCTCGAAGCCCAGCGCGTGCTGGCCGATGACTGGAACGTCTCCGCCGACGTCTGGTCCGTGACCTCCTGGAACGAACTGCGCCGCGACGGCCTCGCCGCCGAAGAGGAAGCCTTCCTCAACCCCGGCCAACCCACCCGCGTCCCCTTCGTCACCCAGCAACTCGAAGGAGCCACCGGCCCCATCGTCGCCGTGTCCGACTACATGAAGGCCGTCCCGGACCAGATCCGGCAATTCGTCCCCAACGAATACGCCACCCTCGGCGCCGACGGCTTCGGCTTCTCCGACACCCGCGCAGCAGCCCGCCGCTACTTCAAAAACGACACCCACTCCGTGGTGGTCCGTGCCCTTGAAATGCTGGCGCGCCGCGGTGAGGTGGATGTCGACGCACCGGTGAAGGCGATCGAGAAGTACAAGCTGCTCAACGTCAACGCCGGCACCACCGGCAACGCCGGAGGCGAAGCCTAGCCCTCCGGCTGGACAGCGGTACCAGAAACGAACGACGGCGGCCCTCACCCCACCAGGTGAGGGCCGCCGTCGTTCGTTTCAAAACCAGCCGGAACGCTGTGACCCAGCGCAAAGCGGATTGTAGCCTTCGCACAAATGGAGCTTGCGCGGCGGTGGCCGTATGCTCAAAGAATGCCAGCACCAGCAAGCCCGTCTTCGAAGCGGAAACCGCCCGCGCCGAAGGTCACCCCGGAGAAGTCCGAGACCCTTAAGCAGCTCCGGGCCAACGTGGGACAACTCTCCACCACCACCATGCGCAAGCTTGAGCAGTCGCTGCCGTGGTACAGCCGGCTCAGCGCTGACGAGCGGTCGGCGCTGGGCATGGTGGCGCAGAACGGAATCGCGGCCTTTGTCACCTGGTATGAGCGGCCCAGTTCGCCGTCATGGATCCTCACCGATGTATTCGGGACTGCTCCCACTGAACTGACCCGTTCCATCAGCCTCCAGAAGGCGCTGCAGCTGATCAGGATCGTGGTGGAGGTGGTGGAGGACCAGGTTCCGGTCATCGCACCGGAGGCAGACCAGCCATCACTTCGGGAGGCGGTGCTGCGCTACTCGCGGGAGGTGGCCTTTGCCGCCGCGGATGTATACGCAAGGGCGGCCGAATCCCGCGGATCCTGGGACACGCGCCTGGAAGCTTTGATCGTGGATGCGATCCTGCGCGGCGAAAACACCGACGCCCTGCGCTCACGCATTGCCGCGCTTGGCTGGAAGGCACAGGAACGGTTCACGGTCATGGTGGGCAATTCACCGTCCGAACCCAGCGCCAGTTACGTCAGCGAGCTGCGCCGAATGGCCGGACGGTACGCCGAGGATGCGCTGGTGGGAATCCAGGGCGACCGGCTGATCCTCATCCTCGGCGGGGTCCAGGACCGCGAAACCGCCTACGTGAAGCTCAGCGACATGTTCGCCCCCGGCCCCGTGGTCTACGGCCCGGAGGCCAGCTCGCTCCTGGAGGCCAGCGGCTCTGCCCAATCAGCGTTTGCCGGGTTGACCGCAGCCCGGGCCTGGCCCTCCGCGCCCCGTCCGGTGGCCGCCGATGACCTGCTGCCGGAACGGGTTATTTCCGGAGACGATGCTGCCCGCCGCTCCCTGGTGAAGAACATCTACCGGCCGCTGCTGGCGGCTTCCAACGGCCTGGTGGAAACGCTGGGAACGTACCTGGAGCTGGGCCACTCGCTGGAGGCCACGGCGCGTGAACTCTTCGTCCACGCCAACACCGTCCGGTACCGCCTGAAGCGGGTCTGCGACGTCACGGGCTGGGACCCGCTGCTGCCGCGTGAGGCCTTCGTGCTGCAGGCGGCACTGGTGGTGGGCCGTCTTTCAGCCCCGCCCAAGGCCGCCACGGAGCGGCAGGCTTCCCGGAACCAGGCCTGAGGCATTGTAGACTTCCTACAACCTGACCCCGTGAGCTTGGTGCGGAGAAACACCGCTGGATCACACAGTAATTTGGAAAGCTGGTTACGTGCTTGCAATAGTCTGCCCTGGACAGGGCTCGCAGACCCCGGGTTTTCTGGCCCCTTGGCTGGAACTACCCTCGGTGGCAGGCCAGCTGGCCTCCCTGAGTGACATCGCAGGCATTGACCTGATAGCCCATGGGACCACCTCCGACGAGGAAACCATCAAGGACACTGCCGTGGCGCAGCCCCTGATCGTTGCCGCGGGGCTGGTTACTGCTGCTTCGCTCTTCGATGTTGAACTCAGTTCCCTCCCGGTGATCCTCGCCGGCCACTCCGTGGGTGAGATCACCGCCGCCGCCCTCGCCGGCGTGCTAACGGAGCAGGAAGCGATGACGTTCGTGCGGGAGCGCGCCAACAGCATGGCTGCCGCGGCAGCCGTCACCCCCACCGGCATGAGCGCCGTCGTCGGCGGCGACCCTGCTGAGGTGCTTGCCGCGATCGAGGCTTCCGGCGCTGCCCCGGCGAATGTCAACGGCGCCGGCCAGACCGTTGCCGCAGGTACGTTTGAACAGCTCAAGGCGCTGGCTGACAACCCGCCCGCCAAGGCGCGCGTCATTCCCCTTAAAGTCGCCGGCGCCTTCCACACCAGCCACATGGCGCCTGCAGTGGACGCCCTGAAGGCCCTGGAGCCCCAGCTGAACCCCGTGGCGCCCAAGGTGCCCCTGCTGTCCAATTACGACGGCGGGGAAGTCACCGACGGAGGTGCCGCCGTCGAAAGCCTGATCGCCCAGGTGTCCCGCCCGGTGCGCTGGGACCTCTGCATGGAAACCATGGTGAAGCGCGGCGTCACAGGGCTTATCGAGCTCGCTCCCGCAGGCACGCTGGCCGGACTCGCCAAGCGCGGGATGCCCGGCGTCAAGACCGTTGCGGTCAAGACCCCCGACGACCTTTCCGCCGCGCTGGCACTCTTCGCAGAACTGGAGGGCAACGCATGAGCGTTCCCACGCTGAAGCAGGCTCCCATCCAGGAGCACACCCGGATCGTGGGCCTGGGGGCCTACCGGCCGGACGTCATCGTCACCAACGAGGACGTATGCCAATGGATCGATTCCTCGGATGAGTGGATCCGCCAGCGTACGGGCATCATCACCCGCCACCGCGCTGCCGCGGATGTCAGCGTAATCGATATGGCTGAGGGCGCCGCCCGCGAAGCCATGGAGAAGGCCGGCATTGACGGCTCGGACCTCGGTGCCGTGATTGTCTCCACCGTGACCCACCCCTACGCCACACCGTCGGCCGCGGCAAGCCTGGCCGACCGGATCGGCGCCACCCCGGCTCCCGCCTTTGACATCTCCGCAGCGTGTGCCGGCTACTGCTACGGCATTGCCCAGGCCGACGCCCTGGTCCGCTCCGGCGCCGCGAAGTACGTCCTGGTGGTCGGCGCGGAGAAGCTGTCGGACGTCATCGACAACCGCGAACGCACCATTTCCTTCCTCCTCGGTGACGGTGCCGGCGCCGTCGTCGTCGGCCCCTCCGACACCCCGGGCATCGCCCCGTCGGTGTGGGGTTCGGACGGCAGCAAATGGAATGCCATCGGCATGACCCGCTCCCTGCTGGATGTCCGCGACCTGGGACTCGCCGCCCGCCAGTCCGACTCCACGGGCGACCTTGCACTCCTTGAAGAAGCCCAGGAGCTGTACCCCACCCTCCGGCAGGACGGCCAGACCGTTTTCCGCTGGGCGGTGTGGGAAATGGCCAAGGTGGCCCAGCAGGCACTCGATGCCGCAGGCATCGAAGCCGAGGACCTGGTGGCCTTCATCCCCCACCAGGCCAACATGCGCATCATCGACGAAATGGTGAAGAAGCTGAAGCTGCCCGAGACGGTTACAGTGGCACGGGACATCGCCGAGGCCGGCAACACCTCCGCTGCCTCCATCCCGCTGGCAACGCACCGGCTCCTGCAGGAGAACCCCGGACTGAGCGGCGGGCTGGCCCTGCAGATCGGTTTCGGTGCCGGGCTGGTCTTCGGCGCACAGGTAGTTGTCCTTCCCTAGATACGCCCAAGGGCCGCAACCGCGGCCTGGACCGTTTCCGGCAGCCCCTGCCGGCAATACAAGAAAAGGAGCCACCAATGGCTAGCAACGAAGAGATCCTGGCCGGTCTGGCTGAAATCGTCAACGAGGAAACCGGCCTGGCCCCGGAGGCCGTCGAGCTGGACAAGTCCTTCACCGAGGACCTGGACATCGACTCCATCTCCATGATGACCATCGTGGTCAACGCCGAGGAAAAGTTCGGCGTCCGCATCCCGGACGAAGAGGTCAAGAACCTCAAGACTGTCGGCGACGCTGTCAGCTTCATCGCCGGAGCACAGGCCTAGTCACAGGCTTTTCGCCGTCTTACGGCTTGGCAGGGCTGCCGGTCCGGATTGACCGGGCCGGCAGCCCGCCGCATTTATCCGGCGCAGTACCCCGACCGGGACTGGCCGATCATCAACATGTGCGGGACCCTGCGACCGACGCAGCCGGATTCCCCACCGACGAAAGAGTGATCCCATGACACGCAAAGTAGTCATTACCGGTCTGGGTGCCACCACGCCCATCGGCGGCGATGTACCCACCATGTGGAACAACGCCCTCAAAGGGGTCTCCGGTGCCCGCACCCTGGAGGACGACTGGGTAGCCAAGTACGAGCTTCCGGTCCACTTCGCCGCCCGGTGCAGCACGCCGGCACTCGACGTGCTGAGCCGTGTTGAGGCCAAGCGCATGGACCCTTCCACCCAGTTCGGCGTCATCGCCGCCCGTGAAGCCTGGGCTGATTCCGGCATCACGGAAATCGACCAGGACCGGCTCGCCGTGGCCTTCGCCACCGGCATCGGCGGCGTCTGGACCCTGCTGGACGCCTGGGACACCCTCAAGGAAAAGGGCCCGCGCCGCGTCCTGCCCATGACCGTTCCCATGCTGATGCCCAACGGTGTGGCCGCGGCAGTCAGCCTTGACCTTGGTGCCCGGGCCGGCGCCCACACCCCTGTCTCCGCCTGCGCTTCCGGCACCGAGGCCATGCACCTTGGCCTGGAGCTCATCCGGTCCGGAAAGGCCGACGTGGTGATGTGCGGCGGCGCGGAAGCTGCCATCCACCCCATGCCGCTGGCAGCGTTCGCCTCCATGCAGGCACTGTCCCGCCGGAATGATGAACCCGAGCGGGCCTCCCGTCCGTACGACACCGCCCGTGACGGCTTTGTCATGGGTGAAGGCGCGGGAGCCCTGGTCCTCGAAGCAGAGGAACACGCCCTTGCCCGCGGAGCCCGCATCTACGCCGAGCTCGCCGGAACGTCGGTCACTGCGGACGCCTACCACATCACTGCACCGGACCCCGAAGGGCTCGGCGCAACCCGCGCCTTGAAGGCTGCCATGTTCGATGGCCGGATCCACGCTGAAGACGTGGTGCACGTGAACGCGCACGCCACCTCAACCCCTGTTGGCGACAAGCCCGAGTACACGGCGCTGCGTGCCGCCCTGGGCACCCACGTGGACAACGTGGCCGTGTCCGCCACCAAGTCGCAGATGGGCCACCTCCTGGGCGCTTCCGGTGCCGTGGAGGCTGTCCTTACCGTCCTGGCCGTCCACGAGCGCAAGGCGCCGGTCACCATCAACCTCGAAAACCAGGACCCCGAAATCCCGCTCGACGTTGTCACCTCCGCCCGCGACCTGCCCGCCGGCAGCATCGTGGCATTGAGCAACTCGTTCGGTTTCGGCGGCCACAACGCGGTGGTGGCTATCCGCAGCGTGTAGCCGCTGTGGGCTAGCTGTCCCCGGGTACGAAAGGAGGCCCCGCCGGCTTGGCGGGGCCTCCTTTGTGCTATGGAAGTGTCGGTGCGGTTTTGGCCACCCTGGGGTCGCCCTGGAAAAGAACGACGGCGGTCAGCCCACCTGGTGAAGCCAGCGGACGGGAGCGCCCTCCGCGGCATGCCGGAACGGCTCCAGTTCCTCATCCCAGGCTTCGCCCAGGGCGAGGGAGAGCTCATGATAGACGGCGGAGGGGTCCCCGGCGCCGGACTCATAGGCGTACCGGATGCGGTCCTCCGACACCATGATGTTGCCGTGCACGTCAGTGACGGCATGGAAGATCCCCAGCTCGGGGGTGTGCGACCAGCGGCCGCCGTCCACGCCCTGGCTCGGCTCCTCAGTCACCTCATACCGAAGATGCGCCCAGCCACGGAGGCAGGACGCCAATTTGGATCCTGTGCCGGGTGCGCCGGTCCAGGACAACTCGGCCCGGAACATTCCGGGCGCGGCAGGCTGAGCGGTCCACTCAAGGTCCGTCCGCTTGTCCACCACAGCGCCGACCGCCCACTCAACGTGTGGGCACAGCGCCGTAGGGGCCGAGTGAACAAACAGCACACCGCGGGTCATTGCAACAGACATTCCATCCTCCATAGCTCTAGGTACGTCTTCCCCAACGACCTCTGCCTGGATGGAACTGCCATGCCCTTCACTGCGGCGGTGGTTCCCTGTATTTAGATGTATCAGATTAAGCTATGTCCGGGCTTGCCGCGCCGCGCAAAACCCTAAGGGCTTCAAGCGGTACTTGAAAGTTGCCGGACGTGACTCTTATTGTGCCGTACCTCATGGAATTACGCCAGTGCGATTAGTGCGGTGGTCAAGCCCTGGGGTGGGCCTGCTGATAACTCTTCCGCAGGCGGTCCACGGAGACGTGGGTGTAGATCTGGGTGGTGGCCAGGCTGCTGTGGCCCAGGATCTCCTGGACGGCGCGAAGGTCCGCGCCGCCGTCGAGCAGATGGGTGGCGGCGGAGTGCCGGAGGGCGTGGGGTCCTGTCGCAGAGGTATCTCCCAGCGCCTCAAAGAGCTTGTTGACCAGGGTGCGGACCTGGCGCTGGTCGACCCGCGCACCTCGGGCCCCGAGAAAAAGCGCCGGTCCGCTGGTGTCCTTGGCCAAAGCCGTGCGCCCCCGCCGGAGCCAGTCGTCGAGGGCTACGGCAGCGGGAACTCCGAACGGGACGGTACGTTCCTTGTTGCCCTTGCCGATGACCCTCAGCGTCCGGCGGTCCGGGTCCAGGTCATCAACGTCAAGGCCCACGAGTTCGCCCACACGGATGCCTGTGGCATAGAGGAGTTCGACCATGGCGCGGTTCCGCACAGCCATGGGTTCGCCCTCCATGGCGGAGACTTCGAGCCGCTCCAGGATGCGCGTGAGCTGGGAGGCCTGCAGGACACCCGGCAACGACCCTTCGCGTTTGGGCGCCTTCAAGCGCAGCGCAGGGTCCACGTCGATAAGTTCCTCACGAAGTGCCCAGGCCGTGAAAGTCCGGGCCGTGGCAGACCGGCGCGCGAGGGTGGCCCGGGAGGCACCCGATGAACTTTGGCTGCCGAGCCATCGGCGGAACGTTCCGAGTTCAAGGTCCTTCAGCGCTGCCACGCCTTCCGATGCCGCGTGGGACAGGAGGCTGCGCAGATCGCCCAGGTAGGCACGGCGGGTATGGGCCGACACCGCACGTTCTCCCGACAAGTAACCGGCAAAGCCGTCCAGGGCCTTGCCGAGTTCCATCGGCAGTTCGTCATTCTCCACTCCTCTACTTTCCCAGTTGCCTGGCCTCCGCCCCAGGGGGACACGGTCATCCCTTGCCGCGTTTCCACCCGCCCCGTTCGGACACCGCGAGTCCCAGCAGTCCCAGCCGGCCCAGTCCTGCCCGCACCGAGTCCTGGCCGAGGCCGGCCACGGCCGAGAGCTTTTCCACGGAAGTGGTGGAACGCAGCGGCAGCGCGTCCAGCAGGATCAGGTCCTCCAGGGTCAGGCCGTCCTGTACTGCTGCTTCCGCCGTGCGCTGTTCCGGCAGGGCCGTTCCGCTGGGTGACGCCAGCTCGGCCACCTCCGCCGCGTCCGTCACACAGACGGCACCCCCGTCCCGAAGGAGCCGGTGGCAGCCTGCGGAATTGGCGCTGTGCACCGATCCAGGGACGGCGCCGACGGCGCGTCCCAGGGACTCAGCGTGGTGGGCCGTATTGAGTGCCCCAGAGCGCCAGCGTGCCTCCACCACCACAGTCACCGCGGAGAGGGCAGCTATCAGGCGGTTCCGTTGCAGGAACCGGTACCGGGTGGGCGCCGACCCCGGCGGCACCTCAGCCAGCACCGCGCCCTGGTTGGCCACGATGCGGAGCAGGTCATCGTTGCCTGAGGGATAGAACCGGTCCACTCCCCCGGCCATGACTGCCATGGTGGGGACAGCGGACGAGCCGCCGGCAAGGGCTGCCCGGTGCGCATGGGCATCAATCCCGTAGGCCCCGCCCGAAACCACCGTAAAGCCCCGCTGCGCCAGAGAGTACGCAAGGTCCCCCGTCACGGCGGCTCCATAACTGGTGCTGTCCCTGGATCCCACCAGGGCGATGCACCTGTCCACCGCCGGCAATGGCTGCTGCCCGCCCCGCCACCAAAGACAGATAGGCTCCTGGATTCCCAGGTCCGCGAGTTGGGCGGGCCACAGCTCATCACCCGGAATGATGAGGCGGCCACCAAGGCGGGCCATGGTGGCAAGGTCACGTTCCGGTGCAAGATCGGGAAGCCGCGGCTGCCAGCGCTTCAGCGCGGCGGCCAGTCCCGCCCAGCTTTCGCCGGCGCCGCTGTCTGCCAGCAGCAGGGTGATCTCGCGCTCCAGGTCCGGCCCTGCCGCTACCTGGCCGGTGGCGATGCGCAGGGCGTCGGTTGCCCCTGCAATCTGAACGAGGGCCAGGCCGGCGGTGTCCTGGGGCTCCATCAGCCGTGAAAGCGCAGCCCGGGCCACTCGTTCCGCATCCAAACCCGGTTCCCTTTTCAAGCCCGGCCCCTCTTCCACGCCCAGTTCCTTCACCTTCAGCCCGTTCTGTCCTGCCACGCCTGTCATGCCGCAACCGCCGCAGCCTGCCGCAGGCCCAGCGCCTGTCCGATGTCGTTTGTGTCCGGCGCGTCCCGGTGCCCCAGGTCCGCCAGCGTCCATGCAAGCCGGAGGACCCGGTCATACCCCCGGGCGGTCAGCACTCCCCGCTCGAGGGACTGGTCCAGGATCCGGGTGGCACCTGCTGGAAGCCGCAGTTCGCCGCGAAGGACCCGCCCCGGCACCTGCGAATTCGTTTCGAGGCCGAAGCCGTGCAGGCGTTCGGCCTGCCTGGCCCGGGCGTCCAGCACCCGTCGTGCTATCGATGAGGTGTCCTCTTCCGTGCCGGCCTGTCCAAACTCGGCCAGGGACACCCGCTCCACCTGCAGCTGGATATCTACCCGGTCCAGCAGTGGCCCGGACATCCTGGCCAGGTACCGGCGGCGCATCATGGGCGTACAGGTGCAGTCCAGGCCCTTGCCCGGTGCCTTACCGCAGGGGCAGGGATTGGCGGCGAGCACCAGCTGGAACCGTGCCGGATAGGCTGCCGTCCCGGCAGAGCGGTGGATCACCAGCTCGCCGCTCTCCAGCGGCTGCCGCAGGGCATCCAGGACGCGCCGTTCGTATTCAGGCGCCTCGTCAAGGAAGAGCACGCCGCGGTGGGCCCTGGAAGCAGCGCCGGGCCGGGGCATGCCCGAGCCGCCGCCGATGATGGCTGCAGCGGTGGCTGAATGATGGGGGTTCTCGAAGGGCGGCCGGCGCAGGAGCTGTACCGAAGAGGCCGGCAGGCCGCACAGCGAGTGGATGGCCGTGACCTCCATGGACTCATGGTCGCCAAGGTCCGGCAGCAGTCCGGGCAGCCGCTCGGCCAGCATTGTCTTGCCCGCGCCCGGCGGCCCGGTGAGAAGCAGATGGTGGGCCCCTGCGGCTGCGACTTCCAATGCCCTGCGGGCATCGCCCTGGCCGGAGACATCTGCCATGTCCGGACACGGCCCAGGCTGTGGAGTCCCGTCCGCGTCATCGTCGGCGTCGTCCGGTTCGAAATCCAGGGCAAGCTCCTGGGGATCAGCCCCAAAGTCGAGGGCCAGCCGGGCAAGTGTGCGGTAGCCGCGCACCTTGGCGCCCGGGACAAGGGAAGCCTCGGCAAAATTTGCTTGTGCCACCACGATCTCCGGGTAGCCGGCCCGGACCGACGCCATGACTGCGGGCAAGATGCCCCGGACGGGGCGCAGCCTTCCATCGAGTCCAAGCTCGGCGACAAAGACAGTGCGTCCAGTGGGCTTGATGTCATTCGCCGCCCGAAGCACGGCCATGGTCACGGCGAGGTCGAACCCGGAACCACGCTTGGGCAGCGAGGCCGGAATGAGGTTGGCGGTGATCTTCCTGCGGCTGAGCGGGATGCCGGAGTTCTTTGCCGCTGAACGGATACGCTCCTTGGCCTCATTCAGCGAAGCATCCGGCAGGCCCAGGATGACAAATGCCGGCAGGGTCTGGCCGATGTCCGCCTCGACCTCGACCATGTAGCCGTTCAGTCCCACCAGGGCGATGGAGTAGGTGCGGCCGAGCGCCATCACCCCACCCCCTTGAGGTGCTCCACCACGGGTTCGCCGCCGCCGTCGTCCACTACGGCGATGACGTCCACCCGGCGCAGCGGCATCCGCAGTTCCCGGTCCCGGCACCACGCGCCGCCCAGGCGGTGCAGCCGTGCCAGCTTTTCCGGGCCCACCGCCTCAAAGGGGTGGCCGTAGTCCAGGGAGCGGCGGGTCTTTACCTCGGCGATGACCAGGGCGTCGCCGTCAAGGGCAACGATATCGATCTCACCCTCGGCGCACCGCCAGTTGCGCTCCACCACGAGCATGCCCAAAGCTTCCAGGAAGCCGGCGGCGAGGTCTTCGCCGCGCCTGCCCAACAGGTCTTTTGATTTCATTTCTACCTCCGCAACCAGCCTGGCGGCGGAGGTATACGGAGGACAGAAGGGCCTTGCCGTATGTGGACAGGGCCTGGTGTGGAGGGGAAGTGTGCCGCCTCCGCTGGGTCCTAGTTGCCCAGGTCCACGTCCTTGGGCAGGGCCAGCTCCTCATTGCGGGGCAGTTCCTCGACGTTGACGTCCTTGAAGGTCAGGACCCTGACGCTTTTGACGAACCGGGCCGAGCGGTAGACGTCCCATACCCAGGCATCCTGGAGGGTTAGGTCGAAGTAGACCTCGCCGTCGGCGCTGCGGGCCTGGAGGTCCACGTGGTTGGCAAGGTAGAAGCGGCGCTCGGTCTCGACAACGTAGCTGAACAGGCCGACGACGTCGCGGTATTCACGGTAGAGCTGAAGCTCCATGTCGGTTTCATAGTTCTCAAGATCTTCAGCACTCATGCTTCCATCTTGCACCATGTCCGGCACCCCTGGCGCCGGGCGCAGGAGTCAGTCTTCGTACGGCTCTTCCCCGTCAGGGACGTCCGCAGCCTGCAACTCCCCGCCGAGCAGCCGCCAGCTGACGCGGTGGTAGGGGGTGGGGCCGGCAGCGCGGAGCACGTTCCGATGGGCAGCGGTGGCGTAGCCCTTGTTGATGTCCCAGCCGTAATCGGGATACTCAATGTGCAGTTCCCGCATCATCCGGTCCCGCTCCACCTTGGCGATGACACTGGCGGCGGCCACGCTGAGGCACTGCATGTCCGCCTTGACCTTGGTGTGGACCGGGGCCTCGCACCCCGCTTCCAGCACGGGCTGGTCGAACAGGGACAACTGCTCCGCCGGGGAAAGCCAGTTGTGGCTTCCATCCAGCAAAACCGCGTCCGGGATGATTCCGGCACCCACAATGGTTGCCCACGCCCGGGTTCCGGCCAGCCGCAGGGCGGCAATGATCCCCAGCGAATCGATCTCATTCGCGCTGGCATGCCCCACCGCCGAGGCGACGCTCCACCGGCGCACCAGGGGATCCAGCCGTTCCCGCTCGGCCGGACTGAGCAGTTTGCTGTCCCGGACACCTGCCAGAGGCTTCTGGCGTTCCAGGTCAACGACGGCGATTCCCACACTGACAGGGCCGGCGAGGGCCCCGCGGCCCACCTCATCCACTCCGGCCAGGAACCGCACCCCCTGCGCCTTGAAGGTCCGCTCATGCCGCAGGGTGGGGGCCTTGCCGCCACGTGCCGCCGGCTTCGAGCCTGCGCGCGCCTTCGACGCCGGAGCAGCCTGTACTGCCGGAGCGGCCGGCACCGCCGAAGAAGCCTGTACTGCCGGGGACATGGTCAGCGTGCCGCCGGAACGCTCTTGAACACGTCCGGGTAGTTGTCCAAGGTTTTGATCCTGTTCAGCGGCCAGGCGATCACTGCAGCCTTGCCTTCCAGGTCCTTGAGGTCGATAAAGCCGCCGTCGGTTTCCATATGGGCGCGTGAATCAGCGGAGTGGTTCCGGTTGTCACCCATGACCCACACCTTGCCTTCCGGGACGGTGACGTCAAAGTTGCGGACCTGCGGCACTTCGGCGGGGTTGATGTAGGTCTCGTCGATGGAGGTTCCGTTAATGGTCAGTTTACCGCCGGCGTCACAGCAGACCACGTGGTCGCCGGGCAGCCCGATGACACGCTTGACCAGGTGCTGGTCGGTGTTGTCCGGCAGGAGGCCAACGAACGTCAGGCCGTCCTGGACCCAGGTGAACGGGCCCTGTGCCTTGGGCGGGGCCGGGGGCAGCCAGCCCTTCGTGTCGCGGAACACCACAACGTCCCCGCGGCTCAGGGCAAACGGTTCCGGGACCAGCAGGTTGACGAAAATCCGGTCGTCCACGTCCAGGGTGTTCACCATGGATTCGGAGGGGATGAAGAATGCCCGGAAGAGGAAGGTCTTGATCAGGAAGGACAACACCACCGCGATGACCACCACAGTGGCGATTTCCTTCAGCCACCCGAGGAAGGGGTTGCCGGTGGACTTGCCGGCAGCCTTCGACTCCGCGCGGTTCCGCCGGTGGACCGGTGCGGTTTCCTCCGGGCCCTCCCCCGAAGCCGACGTGGAGGAGGCCTGGACGGCCGGCGTTTCTGAAGCGCCGTCGTGGCGCGGTTCAGGTTTCCGCGCGTGGTTCTCGGGCATTTACCGTCCGTTCTGTGTTGTTGGCCCCGTTGCGGGCGGCCGTGCTACAGGAGCAAATCTATCAAGCGGCCAAAGGATCTGGACCGGGCGGCCGATCACCCGGTCCATTGGCACCAGCCCGCCGCCCGGGGCGCCGAGCAGGCTGCGGGAGTCAGCGGAGACGGAGCGGTGGTCCCCCAATAGCCACAGCCTGCCTTCCGGAACCACGGTGCTGAATTTTTGCGTGCTGGGCACATCCCCGGGGAAGACGTAGGGCTCGTCAAGGGGCACGCCGTTGACGTTGACCTTCCCGGCGGCGTCGCAGCAGACCACGGTATCGCCTGGAACGCCGATGGCCCGTTTAACGTAGGTGGTGTCGCTGCCGGCGATGCCGAGCCATTGCAGGGCGGAGGCGGCGGCATCCACCAGGGGGCCCTTGCCGCTGTTCAGGGGGGCGAAGCTGCCCCTGCCGTCAAAGACCACCACGTCCCCGCGCCGGATGGGTTCGGACTGGAAGTCCGTGCGCGATACCAGGATGCGGTCCCCGCCTTCCAGGAGCGGCTCCATGGACTCCGACGGGATGAAGTAGACGTCCAGCCACAGTGACCGGACCAGCCCGCTGATGGCAACGGCAAGGAGGAGCGCCGCTACAACGACAAAACGCCAGCCCTTTTTGCGGGGCTGGCGTTTTGTCTGGTGCATGGTCCGTATCCCTGGCGCTGGTGCATTGCTCCGGCGCTTGCCGGCTACGGCCGCGCTCCGGCCTGGCAATAAGTCCGGGCAGGACTTACTTGGCGGAGCTGAAGTCGCGCTTTTCCTTGATCTTGGCGGCCTTACCGCGCAGTGCACGCATGTAGTACAGCTTGGCCCGGCGGACGTCACCCTTGGTGACAACCTCGATCTTTTCGATGATCGGGGAGTGCACCGGGAAGGTACGCTCCACGCCGACACCGAAGGAAACCTTGCGGACGGTGAAGGTCTCGCGCACGCCATCGCCCTGGCGGCCCAGGACGAAGCCCTGGAAGACCTGGACACGGGTGTTCTTGCCTTCGATGATGTTCACGTGCACCTTGAGGGTGTCGCCCGCGCGGAACTCGGGAACATCGTTGCGCAGCGAGGCTGCATCGACGGAGTCGAGAATATGCATGATTGCACTCCTGGTGAACGCCACAGGTCATTCACTTTGGGTCACGGCAGGCAAGTCGGCCCGCTTAAAAGCGGGACGGGCATCACCGCCGAAGTAAAGTGGTCCGGCCGCTTCAAGGGTTGATGGGGCCGGTTGTCAGGCTGTTGGCCGCGCTACCCCCTGTGGCAGGTGCGGACCCAGCAGACACAAGGGTTAATTTTGCCACAGCAGCAGGGTTACGCCAATTCCGCCGGAGTTAGTCCTGCTGTACGGCGTCCGGTTCCGGGCGGCGGACCAGGCGGCCGTCCACGACGTCGTAACCCAGGTTGTGCAATTCGGTGCGGTCGGCACGCGGGAGGCTGCCGGCGTCGAACTCCTGCAGGAGGTCCGGGCGGCGGTCCGCCGTCCGGCGGTACTGTTCGTGGCGGCGCCACTGGGCGATCCTGCCGTGGTTGCCGCTGAGGAGCACCGGCGGCACTTCGCGGTCCCGCCACACGGAAGGCTTGGTGTAGACCGGATACTCCAGGAGCCCGTCGGAGTGGGATTCCTCCACCAGGGACTCGGGGTTGCCGACAACGCCGGGAAGCAGGCGGCCGATGGCCTCCACCATGGCAAGGACGGCCACTTCCCCGCCGTTGAGCACGTAGTCGCCCAGGCTGATGGGCCGGACGGTGAAGTGTTCCTGCGCCCATTCGATGACGCGTTCATCGATGCCTTCGTAACGCCCGCAGGCAAATGCCAGGTGCTGCTCCTCCGCCAGCTCATAGGCGAGGGCCTGCGTGAACCGTTCGCCGGCAGGGGACGGAACGATGAGCACGGGCTTGCGCTGGGCGTCCGGGCGCCCTTCCGCCACGGCGGTGAGGGCCTGCGCCCAGGGTTCGGGCTTCATGACCATTCCGGCACCGCCGCCGTACGGCGTGTCGTCCACGGAACGGTGCTTGTCGGTGGTGAAGCTGCGCAGGTCGTGGACGTGCAGGTCCAGGATTCCATCCTGGCGGGCCTTGCCAATCAGCGACAGTTCCAGCGGGGCAAGGTATTCAGGAAAAATGCTGACGACGTCGATGCGCATCTAGTCCCTGTCTTCCGTTTCGGGGGCTGCGGCTTCGTCGGAGTTCAGTTCAAAGAGTCCGTCCGGAGGGGTGAGGAGGATGTAGCCTTCCCCGACGTTGACCTCGGGCACGATTTGCTCCACGAACGGGATGAGGATTTCTTCACCGCCGGGGGTGGTCACCATGAGCAGGTCCTGGACGGGCATGGTGTTCAGCGCCGTCACCTTGCCCACCACCTGTGAGCCGACCCGTGCCTCAAGGCCGACGAGTTCATGCTCGTACCAGCCCTCGTCGTCGTCCTCGTCAAGCTCCTCGGTTTCGATGAACAGCTTGGCGCCGCGGAGGGTCTCTGCCCGGTTGCGGTCGGCCACTTCCTCGAAGCCGAGCAGGAGGATGTCCTTGTTCCAGCGTGCGCTGCTCACGGTGAGGGGACCGGACGCTGCAGGCTCAACGACGAACGTGGTGCCGGGGACAAACCGGTCCTCCGGGGCGTCCGTCAGCACCTGGACCGTGACTTCCCCGCGAATGCCGTGCGGCTTGCCGATCCGCGCCACCTGAAGCTGCATCTGTTCCTCTGTTCCGGGTTGTGGTGTTTCTGCTGAAAGAACTGTGTTGTTGAAAGCAAACCGGCCCCTCCACCTGATGGTGGAGGGGCCGGAGCAAGAACTGAATGTTGCCGAGCGCTCAGCGGCGGCGGTCGGTGTCGACGACGTCGACGCGGACCGGTTCGCCGCCGGCCAGTGCTGCCACCACGGTGCGCAATGCGCGGGCCGTGCGGCCCTGGCGACCGATCACCCGTCCAAGGTCGTCCTGGTGAACGCGCACCTCGAGGGTGTCCCCGCGGCGGTTGCTCTTGGAACTGACCTTGACGTCATCCGGGGAATCGACGATTCCGCGGACCAGGTGCTCCAGCGCTTCTGCCAGCAATCTACTCAGCCTCGGTGGTCTCAGCTTCGGCGTCGGCCGGGGCCTCGGCAGCGTCAGACTTGGATGCCTTCTTGGTGATGGCTTCCGGGATGATGACCGAGCCCTTCTCCGGCGCAACGAAGGCTTCCTTCTCGACCTTGGTCTTGAGGGTGCCTTCCTGGCCCGGCAGGCCCTTGAACTTCTGCCAGTCACCGGTGATCTTCAGGATCGCGGCAACCTGCTCGGACGGCTGGGCGCCGACGGACAGCCAGTACTGGGCACGCTCGGAGTTGACCTCGATGTATGAGGGCTCTTCGGTGGGGTGGTACTTGCCGATCTCCTCGATGGCGCGGCCATCACGCTTGGTGCGTGAGTCCGCGACGACGATGCGGTAGTACGGGGCGCGCATCTTGCCGAAGCGCTTAAGGCGAATCTTTACGGCCACTTTTGTGGTCACTCCTGTTTCAGAAAAAGGGGTGAACCCGGCTTTCTGCACCCGTGGGGCGGGCCGTACTTGCGGGTTCGAAGGACAGGATCCGGACGCGGAGAGAGGGGCCACGCAGATCGAGTACCTGTTTATTGTGCCAGATGAACGGCGTTATTTCGACTTGGCAGCTCAGGCGGACCAGACGTACAGGCCTGTCCGCTCCGAATCGTCGATGCCGGCGGCAAGCTGTGCCAGTTGCTGCACATAGGTCCGGGCCTGGCCGGCGTCGAACGGCATGTCCTCCTGGCCGGCCCACTGTTCGGCCACGTCGTCGAGGACGTTGCCTTCGCCTTCGGTTTCGTACGTGAGCAGGTCCGCAAGGGCGCGGACCATGGCCGGCGGAACGGCGAGGAGCGAATCGCTGGAGACATCCACCATGGTCAGCTCGTAGTCGGCCCCGCCTGCGTGGACGGCCGTGCCCGCCAGGTCACCCAGCTGCTCGACCTCGAAGTCGCTGATTCCCTGGATCCGCACTGCCTGGCCGGCAGGGCCGGCGGCCGCTGCGGAGCCGCTTCCTTCATCGAGGATGCCGGCGCGTTTCAGCGCGGCGTCATGGGTGGCGACAAAGATCTCGGTGAAGCCCATGGCGGTTGCCCTTCTTCCGTTGGCGGAACAGCGCGCCGGGCGCTGGTGCAGCCCGGCCGTACGGGATCAGCCTAGTAGTTGCCCGGCTGCCGGTGCACGCCGGAGCCCTTTTCTGCCGCCCTTGTGCTCAAACGGCCGCCAAGGCCGCCGCTCAGCGGACGGCGACCCGGATCCTGTTGCGCCACGGGTCCTCGAAGCGGAGCTCGGCACCGGTGTGGTGCGAGGCCACTCCGGCAACCTTGAGCCGGTCGGCCAGCGCCCCGACGTCGTCCCCTGACGGAACCTCGATCAGCACTTCCCCGAGCCCCAGCGTGTCCTTGCGGGGCCCGGCACCGCGGCTGTTCCAGACGTTCATTGCCATGTGGTGGTGGTAGCGGCCGGCGGATACGAACAACGCCTGCCCGTGCCAGCCCGCCGTCTTTTCGAAGCCGAGGGTGCCTACGTAGAAGTCCCGGGCAGTCTGGACGTCGCCCACCTGCAGGTGCACGTGCCCAACGCCCGCGGACGTCTGCCGTTGGCCTTCCAAAGACTGCTCTGTGAGGTACTGCTCCAGGTACCGCTGCGGCGGCAGGGCAAGGCTGTCCATGACCACGTCCGTCCCGTTCCAGGACCAGTTGCTGCGCGGGCGGTCCCAGTACAGCTCGATGCCGTTGCCCTCGGGATCGGTGAAGTAGAAGGCCTCGCTCACCAGATGGTCGGCGCTGCCGGTGAAGGACCGCGGCTCATACTGGGCGGCCGTGGCGACGGTGGCGGCCAGGGAAGCCTGGTCCTCGAACAGCAGCGCCGTGTGGAACAGGCCCGCCTCTCCCCTGCCGGGAAGGTGCAGCCCGGGCGCCGGCGCCAGGTGGACCAAGGGAGTGCCGAGGCGGCCAAGGTAGAGCCCGCCGTCCTGTTCGGCCACCACCTCGAGTCCCAATGCGCGCTGGTAGTAGTCGGTCATGAGCTTCATGTCGCCCACCTTGAGCATCACAGTGCCCATGGCGAGGTCGGCAGGAAGCAGATCCCGGCTGGTGGCTGCTGAGGTCATTGAAGGCTCCTTGTGTTGGAGGCCGTCCCGTTGGCGGCCTGTCACATATTAAAATTACTTGAAGCTTCAATTTATTCCAAGTTCCCGGGCCCTTCCGGTCAGCGGACGACGCGGCCTCCCAGCACCACGTGTTCCAGGCCCTTGATAGTTTCCGGTACGGCCCGCGGGTCTTCCCGGCACACCACGACATCGGCCCGCGCCCCTTCGGCCAGGCCGTCTGACCCCAGCCACGCGCGGGCTGCCCAGCAACCTGCATCCAGTGCTGCTGCCATTGGCAGGCCGGCGCTGTGCAGGGCCAGGATCTCGTCCGCGATCCTGCCGTGCCGGATCACGCTGCCGGCGTCGGTGCCGGCGAAGATGCGCACGCCAGCTGCGTAGGCTTCCGCCACGCGTTCCAGCCGGCGTTCCCACAGGGCACGCATGTGGGCGGCGTACCGGGGGAACTTTGCATCCGCCTGTGCGGCGATGTCCGGGAAGGTGGCGATGTTGACCAGCGTGGGCACGATCGGCACGCCCTGTTCGGCAAACCGGGGCAGGTGCCGCGGCAGGAGCCCGGTGGCGTGCTCGATGCAGTCGATGTCCGCGTCCAGCATCTGGTCCAGTGTGTCCTCGGCGAAACAGTGCGCTGTCACGCGCGCACCTTCGTCATGCGCTGCCTGGACGGCATCCCGTACGACGGCGGCGGGAAAGGAAGGCGCCAGGTCGCCGGCGCTTCGGTCAATCCAGTCCCCCACGAGCTTGACCCAGCCGTCGCCGTCGCGCGCCTGCTTGCGGACGGCCTCCACGAGGCCCTCCGGCTCCACCTCCTCAGCGAAGCCGCGCAAATAGCGGCGCGTCCGCGCCACGTGGCGCCCGGCACGGATCAGTATGGGGAAGTCCCGGCCGCCCTGCATCCAGCGGGTATCGGCCGGCGAGCCGGCGTCGCGGACCAGCAGGGTTCCGGCGTTGAGGTCGGCCAGCGCCTGCTCCTCAGCAGTGGCGGCGTCAACGGGGCCGGCCGGGCCCAGCCCGATGTGGCAGTGCGCGTCAACGAACCCCGGCAGTACCCAGCCATGAAGGACCCTGCCCGGCTCCGTCTCAGGCCGGGTGAAGGTGAGGCTCCCGTCCACGGACCAAAGCCCGTTCCGGACGCTGTCCGGTTCGGTAAGGACCGGACCGCGGAATTCAATGACTTCTGGCATAAGGACTTCCTTTCGCTGCCCGGACAGGCTACACCCGGGAATGTGACAAGGCAGTTCCAGCGGCCTGTGGTAGCTTCGTTCCTGACCACACGGGTGCCCCTGCAGGGGCTGAGATCGGGCTGACGCGGCCTGCGACCGTTGAACCTGTCCGGGTAATGCCGGCGAAGGAAGTGAGTATTCCCTTGAGTACGCAAAATACCCAGTTGAACCCTGCCCAAATCCAGGCCGAAGCAGCGGCGGACGGTCAGTCAGCCCTCCAGGTGACCCAATCCCTGAAGTCGCATTCGTTGGCCTTCATTGAAGATGCCGGCGCCGGAATCCGGGTGCCGGTCACGGAGATTTCCCTTGAGCCGTCCCCCAACGGCCGGCCCAACAAACCGTTCCGGACCTACCGGACGGCGGGACCGGGCAGCGACCCCGTCCGCGGCCTTCAGCCCTTCCGCTCCGAGTGGATCGCGGCACGCGCGGACACCGAGCCGTACACCGGCAGGCAGCGCAACCTGCTCGACGACGGCCGCTCGGCTGTCCGCCGCGGTGCCGCCTCCGCGGAGTGGCAGGGTGGGCAGCCGGTGCCCCGCCGCGCCGTCGACGGCCACACCGTGACGCAGATGCACTACGCCCGGCAGGGAATCATCACCCAGGAGATGCGCTTCGTGGCGCTGCGCGAAAACTGCGATGTGGAACTGGTGCGGAGTGAGCTCGCGGCGGGCCGCGCGATTATCCCCAGCAACATCAACCACCCGGAGTCCGAGCCGATGATCATCGGCAAGGCGTTCCTGGTGAAGATCAACGCCAACATCGGCAACTCGGCAGTCACCAGCTCGATCGCTGAGGAGGTGGACAAGCTGCAGTGGGCCACGCAGTGGGGCGCCGACACTGTGATGGATCTGTCCACCGGCGATGACATCCACACCACGAGGGAATGGATCATCCGCAACTCCCCTGTCCCCATCGGCACCGTGCCCATCTACCAGGCGCTGGAAAAGGTCAACGGCGAGGCCAACGCCCTGACGTGGGAAATCTTCCGGGACACCGTGATCGAACAGTGCGAACAGGGTGTGGACTACATGACCATCCACGCCGGCGTGCTGCTGCGCTACGTTCCCCTGACAGCCAACCGGGTGACGGGCATCGTCTCGCGCGGCGGCTCCATCATGGCCGGCTGGTGCCTGGCCCACCACCGGGAGAACTTCCTGTACACGCACTTCGACGAGCTATGCGAAATCTTCGCCAAATACGACGTCGCCTTCTCGCTGGGCGACGGCCTCCGCCCCGGTTCGACGGCTGACGCCAACGACGCCGCACAGTTCGCGGAGCTGGACACGCTCGCCGAGCTGACGCAGCGGGCGTGGGAGTACGACGTGCAGGTGATGGTGGAAGGACCTGGCCACGTTCCCTTCCACCTGGTCCGCGAGAACGTGGAGCGGCAGCAGGAGCTGTGCAAGGGCGCTCCGTTCTACACACTGGGGCCGCTGGTGACCGACGTTGCCCCCGGCTATGACCACATCACCTCCGCCATCGGTGCCACCGAGATTGCCCGGTACGGGACCGCAATGCTCTGCTACGTCACCCCGAAGGAACACCTGGGCCTGCCCAACAAGGACGACGTGAAGACCGGCGTGATCACCTACAAGATCGCCGCTCACGCGGCAGACCTCGCCAAGGGCCATCCGGGGGCGCACGAACGGGACGACGCACTGTCCAAGGCCCGCTTCGAGTTCCGCTGGCGCGACCAGTTCGCGCTGTCCCTGGATCCCGTCACTGCCGAGGCCTTCCACGACGAGACCCTGCCGGCGGAGCCTGCCAAGACGGCACATTTCTGTTCCATGTGCGGGCCGAAGTTCTGTTCCATGCGGATCAGCCAGGACATCCGGGACGAATTCGGCTCAGCGGAGGCCCAGGCGGCGCTCGCCGGTGTGGCGTCGGGGATGCGGGAGAAGAGCGAGGAGTTCCTGGCTGCGGGCGGCAAGGTGTACCTGCCGGAGCCTCGGGTTCCCGCGGAAAGCTAGGACGCCCGGGCCGGCTGGCTTCGGCTGACCCCGGCGATGAACTGCCGGATGGCCCGGTCGCCGTCCGGCGAGTCCTGGGGCCGGTGCCCTCCCGCGGCAACGTGGTGCAGGGCACCGGTCTCACGCAGGTAGCCGGCGATTTCCTCGTACAGCGGTTCCCATCCCCCGGTCAACACCAGCGTGGGTACGCCGGGAACGATGTGGAGCGGTGCTTCCCACGACGGTGCCTGAAGCCGGAGCCTGCGGGCAGACCGCTTCTCCTCCGTCGTGGCGGGCTGCTGGAGGTCCGTGGCGTAGACCCGCCGCACGAATTCGCGCTGGAAGTCTTCGTCGCTGAGCTGGTGGCGCACGTCGAAGAGGGGCTGCATCAGGCTGATGTGGGCGGCTGTGGCCGGCAGTTCCGCGGTCAGCGAGAGGCACGCCGGTTCCACCAGGGTCAATGAAAAGACCAGGTCCGGGCGTTCGACGGCGGCGATCATGGCGGCGATGGCCCCTTGGGAGTGTGCCACCACGTGACCGCCGGCGGCGCCGCGGCCGTCGTCCGCCAAGGACCGCAAAATGATCGCGGTGTCTTCCGCGAAGGAGGATTCCACCGGTTCCGCAACGGGATCGTAGCCGTACCGGCGCAGGAACAGCGCGTCATAGGACAGTGCCATGCCGTGCTGGCGGGGCCACGCTGCGGCGCCGAAGTTTCCGGCGCCGTGCACGAACACTACCCTCTGCTTGAACATGTCCCAACCCTATTCCACGGCACCGGCATCCCAACGAAGAAGCGCCAGGTGTCGTCTTGAGCGATCAAAACGACACCTGGCGCTGCACGATGATGGTGACCTGCTACTTACCCAGGAACTTGTCGAAGCCCTTGGGGAGGTTCAGCTGGGAGGGATCGAAGTCGCCACCCTGCTGGCCGAAGGCGGCCCCGGTGGGCAGTGCCTTGGCAGCATTGGCGCGGCGGGCTTCGGCTTCCTTGCGCTCCTGCGCCGCCTTGGCCGGGTTGCCGGACTTTGCCTTCTTCTTGGGCGCATTCTTGGCGTTCTTCCGCGCACCGCCGCCGGCTCCTGGCATGCCGGGCATCCCGGGCATTCCCGGCATGCCGCCCTGGGCCATCTTCTTCATCATCTTCTGGGCCTGTGCAAAGCGCTCCAGCAGGCCGTTGACCTCGGACACGTGGACGCCCGAACCACGGGCGATGCGGGCGCGGCGCGAGCCGTTGATGATCTTCGGGGCAAGCCGCTCGTGCGGGGTCATGGACCGGACAATCGCCTCGACACGGTCGATCTCCCGCTCGTCGAACTGCTCCAGCTGCTGCCGGATGTTCTGCGCGCCCGGCATCATCATGAGCATCTTCTTCATGGAGCCCATGTTGCGGATCTGCTGCATCTGGGCCAGGAAGTCCTCAAGGGTGAAGTCTTCCTGGTCGGCGAACTTCTTCGCCATCCGGGCGGCTTCATCCTTGTCCCAGGCCTTTTCAGCCTGTTCGATGAGCGTGAGGATGTCGCCCATGTCCAGGATGCGCGAGGCCATCCGGTCCGGGTGGAAGAGCTCGAAGTCGTCCAGGCCTTCGCCGGTGGAGGCGAACATGACCGGCTTGCCGGTGACCGACGCGACTGACAGCGCGGCACCACCGCGGGCATCGCCGTCGAGCTTGGACAACACAATGCCGGTGAAGTTCACGCCTTCGTCGAAGGCGAGGGCCGTGTTCACGGCGTCCTGGCCGATCATGGAGTCGATCACGAACAGGACTTCGTTGGGCACGATGGCGCGGCGGATCTGGCGGGCCTGCTCCATCATGCCGGCGTCCACGCCAAGGCGGCCTGCGGTGTCGACGATCACCACATCGTGCAGCTTCTGGCGTGCTTCCTCGACGCCGGCACGTGCCACGGCGACCGGGTCACCGGCAGGCTGGTCCAGCTCCGTGGAGGTGGCGCCCGGGTGCGGTGCGAACACCGGGACATTGGCGCGCTGGCCCACCACCTGGAGCTGGGTAACGGCGTTGGGGCGCTGGAGGTCGCAGGCCACCAGCATGGGGCTGTGGCCCTGGGCCTTCAGCCACTTGGACAGCTTGCCCGCGAGGGTGGTCTTGCCGGCACCCTGAAGGCCGGCAAGCATGATGATGGTGGGGCCGTTCTTGGCCAGCCTGATGCGCCGGGTCTCGCCGCCGAGGATCTCCTGGAGTTCCTCGTTGACGATCTTGACGATCTGCTGGCTGGGGTTCAGCGCGGCAGAGACCTCCGCACCCAGGGCCCGTTCGCGGACCCGTCCCGTGAATTCACGGACCACCGGTACGGCGACGTCCGCGTCCAGGAGGGCACGGCGGATCTCGCGGACGGTGGCATCAACATCGGCCTCCGTGAGGCGGCCCTTGCCGCGGAGATTCTTGAAGGTTGCTGTCAACCGGTCAGAGAGTGAATTGAACACGCGCCGTGAACTTCTTTCAGGAGATGATCGGGACTCGACTATCTAGGGTATCAAGTCAGGCACGGAAGGTGGCATGCTGGCGAAATGACGAGCCAAACAACTGTCAAGACCCTGCTCATCCTCGGCGCCTCGGGCGACCTCACCGGCCGCCTCCTCCTGCCGGGCCTGGCGCGGCTGGTTGCGGCCGGCCGGGCCGCGGGCCTCAGCCTGGTGGGGGCCGGTTCAGACCCATGGACGCCCGAACAGTGGCGGGAGCGGGTCCAGTCATCGTTCGCGGCGGCAGCCGGGGCAGCGGATGAGCCGGGCAAGGAAGCCCTGGAGTTGCTGCAGAAGGAGACGGTGTACCACCAGGTGGATGTCACGGCCAAGGGCGCCCTGGCAGGACTGCTTGGCGGCCTTGAAGGCCCGGTGGCCGTGTACTTCGCTCTTCCGCCCCGGATCAGCCAGCTGGCGTGCGAAACGCTTCAGCCCGGGGAGGTTCCGGCCGGTACCCGGCTGGTGATGGAGAAGCCTTTCGGCTCCAGCGAGGAGTCCGCACGCTCCCTCAACCAGACGTTGGCGCGGCTTGTCCCGGAGGACCACATCCACCGGGTGGACCACTTCCTGGGCAAGGCCACGGTCCTCAACATCCTGGGCCTGCGGTTCGCGAACAACTTCCTGGAGCCGGTGTGGAACCGGCAGCACGTGGAAAAGGTGGAGATCTTCTTCGACGAGGACCTGGCCCTGGAGGGGCGTGCCCGCTACTACGACGGCGCCGGCGCCCTGCGGGACATGATCCAAAGCCACCTCCTGCAGGTCATGGCGGTGATGGCCATCGAGCCCCCGGCCACCATCGGCGAGCGCGACCTCCGCGACGCGGTCTCCGCCGTCCTTCGCGCCAGCAGCGTCAAGGACCCCGTCACTGACTCCCGCCGTGCCCGCTACACGGCTGGTTCAGTAGCGGGAAAGCAGGTCCCCGACTACGCCGCGGAGGAAGGCGTGGATGCCGGCCGGGAGACGGAGACACTTGCCGAGATCCAGGTGGGCATCGACAACTGGCGCTGGCGCGGCGTTCCGTTCATCCTGCGCTCGGGCAAGGCCCTGGGCGACAAGCGCAAGGAGGCCGTGGTCACCTTCCTTCCTGTGCCCCACCTCCCCCAGGGCTTCACCGGGGTGGACTCCCCCAACCAGCTGCGGATCGGTTTTGGCCCGGACACGCTGGAGTTCGACGTCGACGTCAACGGTCCCGGAAACATCTTCAGCCTGGGCCGGGTCACCCTGGAAGCGGAACTGAGTGCCTCCGACCTGCTGCCCTACGGCGAGGTGCTCGAAGGCGTGCTGTCCGGCGACCCGCTGCTGTCCGTCCGGAGCGATACTGCAGAGGATTGCTGGCGGATTGTTGAACCGGTGCTCTTGGCATGGACGCACGGGGAGGTCCCGCTGGAAGAGTACGACGCCGGCTCGGCCGGCCCGGCATCATGGCCAACCAACCGGCATCAGGACTGAGCCGTCCACCGTAACGTGGGCGCGGCACCTTAAACGTCAGCAGGACGGGCGGGACCTTCCGGTTCCTGCCCGTCCTGCTTTCGTTTTCGGTTGCCGCCCCAGTGCCGGTGGTGGTCCGCCCTAGATGGCGGCCACCCCGCGTTCCCCTGTGCGGACCCGCACTGCCTCGTGGACGTCCATGGTCCAGACCTTGCCGTCCCCGGCCCTGCCGGTGTTGGAGCTGGCAATGATCACGTCCAGGATGTCATCGGCCTGTTCGTCCGTGGCCAGCACTTCCACCCGGATCTTGGGCAGGAGGTCTACGTTGTATTCCGCCCCGCGGTACACCTCGGTGTAGCCGCGCTGCCGGCCGTAGCCGCTGGCCGCGCTGACGGTGAGGCCCTGGACGCCGTAGGCTTCCAGCCCTTCCCTGATGGCTTCGAGCTTTTCCGGCCTGACGATTGCAGTGATCAGTTTCATGCCCCCACGCTTTCCTTGCCTGTTGCTGACTGTGCCTTCTGCGCTTCCGATGCCTGCACGGCTTCAGGGGATACGCCCTTGCCGGTGATCAGGTCGTGCAGCGGCTGGAAGCTTCCGCCGTGGCCGCTGAGGCCGAACTCGTAGGCGGTCTCGGCGTGCAGGCTGAGGTCCACACCCACCGTTTCCTGTTCCTGCGAGACGCGGAAGCCCATGGTCTTGTGGATGGCCAGGGCGATGATGGTGGTCAGGATCGCGGAGTAGGCGATGGCGATGCCGGCTGCCGCGAGCTGCGCCCAGAGCTGGGTGAGTCCGCCGCCGTAGAAAAGGCCGCCGCCAACACCGTCGGTGGGCAGTGCGATGAAGCCCAGGGCCACGGTGCCGATGATGCCGGAGACCAGGTGCACGCCGACGACGTCCAACGAGTCATCGAAGCCCCAGCGGAACTTCAGGCCAACGGCCAGGGCGGAGGCCACGCCGGCGACCACGCCGAGGCCCAGGGCACCCACGGGGCTGACGTTGGCGCAGGCGGGGGTGATGGCAACCAGGCCCGCAACGACACCGGACGCGGCGCCGAGCGAGGTGGGGTGACCGTCGCGAATCCGCTCGGTGACGAGCCAGCCGAGCATGGCAGCTGCCGGGGCTGCGAGGGTGTTGACCCAGATCAGGCCGCCCTGTTCGGCAGTGGTGGCTGCACCGCCGTTGAAGCCGAACCAGCCGAACCAGAGGATGGCCGCCCCGAGCATGACGAACGGGATGTTGTGCGGGCGGTGGTTGGGGTCCTTGCCGAAGCCCTTGCGGTTGCCGATGATCAGGACCAGGATGAGCGCGGCCACGCCTGCGTTGATGTGGACCACAGTGCCGCCGGCGAAGTCGATGGCGGGGCCGAGGGCCTTGCCGATGGCGCCTTCGGGGCCGAAGAGGCCGCCGCCCCACACCATGTAGGCAAGCGGGCAGTACACCAGGGTGACCCACACCGGGACGAACACGGACCAGGCGCCGAACTTGGCACGGTCTGCAATGGCGCCGCTGATCAGCGCCACCGTGATGATGGCGAACGTGGCGGCGTAGCCCACCTTGATCAGGCCGTCGGGGGTGTTGATTCCCTCAAGGCCGAAGGTGGCGAACGGGTTGCCGACGATCTCCATGAACCCTTCCCCGGAGCTCATGGAGGCGCCCCACAGAACCCAGACAACGCCCACCATGCCGATGGAGATGAAGCTCATCATCATCATGTTCAGGGCTGCCTTGGCGCGGGTCATGCCGCCGTAGAAGAATGCCAGACCGGGTGTCATGAACAGCACAAGGGCTGCCGCCACCATGACCCAAACGTGACCTGCGGTAAGTTCCATGGTGCACGTCCTCTCTCATCGAATCTTGCGGAAGTACTCCGCCTTCCAACGCCTTTTGCGTCCTGTAAAGAGTTTGTGGGTGGCGTGTTTCGCCCGCAGAGGATTTAGATTGCCGGTCTGTTACAACAATCTCTAGGAAGTAAATGGTGCATATCCGCCTTGTTACGGTTATGTTTCCGCATTCGCGCAGCCACCCGGCTCCCCTTCCAGCAAGGACTCCCCCAGCATGACGGCACCACCCCGCGCCAGCGGCGCCACTTCAAGGTTCTTGGCACGGCTGCGGCCGCAGCGGGAGAAGCTCCCCCGCGACATCAAGGTGATGCTGGCCGCGGCCTTCCTCATCGCGCTTGGATTCGGGCTTGTTGCGCCCGTATTGCCGCAGTTCGCCACAACCTTCGGGGTGGGCAACACCGAGGCTGCCGTCATTGTGGCGATCTTCGCGTTCATGCGCCTGGCTTTTGCTCCTGCCGGCGGCGCCCTGATCGGCAAGCGGGGAGAACGCCCTATCTACGTCGCGGGGCTGTTGATCGTGGCACTGTCCACGGCCGCGTGCGCCTTCGCCCAGGACTACTGGCAGCTGCTGCTGTTCCGCGGCCTTGGCGGGGCAGGCTCGGTGATGTTCACCGTGGCGTCCATGGCCCTGGTGGTCCGGCTGGCGCCGCCTCAAAGCAGGGGCAGGGTTTCCGGAGCCTACGCGTCGGCATTCCTGATCGGGAATGTGTGCGGGCCGATCGTGGGCGGGCTCCTGGCCGGCCTGGGCCTGCGGGTGCCGTTCCTCGCCTACGCCGCGGCCCTGCTGGTTGCCGCGTTCGTCGTTCAGACCCAACTCAGCCACCAGCGCAGGGACAGCGGAGATGCCCAAAAGCGGGCCCCGGACATGCGCTTTGGCGAAGCACTTGGCACGGGCACCTACCGTTCGGCGCTCACCTCCAGCTTCGCCAACGGGTGGGCCACCTTTGGCGTGCGGATGGCAACGGTGCCGCTGTTCGCCGCGGCCGCCTTCGGGGCAGGCCCGCAGGCGGCCGGCCTGGCCCTGGCCGTGTTCGCTGCCGGCAACGCCGCCGCGCTTACGTTCTCGGGCCGCCTGGCCGACTCAGTGGGACGCAAGCCCATGATGATTGCGGGCCTGCTGGTGGCGGCCCTGGCCACCGCGGCGATCGGCATCACCACCGACCTGCCCTGGTTCCTTGCGGCGTCGACGCTCGCCGGCGTCGGCTCCGGCCTCTTCGGCCCCGCCCAGCAGGCTGCAGTGGCAGATGTGATCGGCAACGGCCGTTCCGGCGGCAAGGTGCTGGCCGTCTACCAGATGATGTCCGACGTCGGCGCGATCGTTGGGCCCGTAGTGGCAGGCTTGCTGGCGGACCGGTTGGGCTTCGGCTGGGCCTTCGGGCTGACCGGCGGCATCATGCTCCTGGCCGCCGTCACTTGGCTTCCGACCCGGGAGACGCTTCGTACGGCCGGGTCGTAGTTTGCGGTGCAGGCCGGGAACCAGGCCAACTCAGCGGTTAGCCTGTTCAGCAGTGAGCTAGTTCAGCAGGGCGTCTACGAAGCCTTCGGTGTCGAACGGGGCCAGGTCGTCGGCGCCTTCGCCCAGTCCGATGAGCTTGACGGGCACGCCAAGTGTCTTCTGGATGGCGACGACGATGCCGCCCTTGGCGGTTCCGTCCAGCTTGGTCAGGACGATGCCGGTGATGTTGACCACCTCGGAGAAAACCCGGGCCTGGTTCAGGCCGTTCTGGCCGGTGGTGGCGTCAAGGACCAGCAGGACCTCGTCCACCTCTGCCAGCTTCTCCACCACGCGCTTGACCTTGCCCAGTTCGTCCATCAGGCCCACCTTGTTCTGCAGGCGTCCGGCGGTGTCGATCATCACAACGTCGACTTCCTGCTCGATGCCTGCCTTCACGGCCTCGTAGGCAACCGAGGCGGGGTCGGCGCCGTCGATGTCCGACTTGACGGTGGGGACTCCCACGCGCTGGCCCCACGTGGCCAGTTGCTCGGCGGCGGCGGCGCGGAACGTGTCCGCGGCGCCGAGCAGGACGTCCTTGTCCTCGGCAACCAGCACGCGGGCCAGCTTGCCCACGGTGGTGGTCTTGCCTACGCCGTTCACGCCCACCACCATCATTACGGCGGGCTTCTCGGCATGGCGCTGGACGTTTAGGCTGCGGTCCATGGTGGGATCGACGAGCTTGATGAGTTCTTCACGCAGCATGGTCTTGACGTGTTCCGGGGTACGGGTACCCAGGACCTTGACCCGCTCCCGCAGGGCGTCCACGAGCTGCATGGTGGGTTCTGTTCCCAGGTCAGCCAGCAGGAGGGTTTCCTCCACCTCGTCCCAGACACTCTCGTCGATCCGGTCGCTGGACAGCAGCGCCAGCAGGCCCTTGCCCATGATGTTGTTGGAGCGGACCAGCCGTTCGCGCAGGCGCGTGAGGCGCCCTGCGACCGGGAGCGGTGTTTCGACGGGAATGGTTTCCAGTCCGGCCGCATTGTCCGGAACCGTTGTGGTGTCCAGGCCCTCGAGGTCGACGCCCTCGGGGGCCTTGCGTTCAATGGTTCCGTCACGGTCCGCCACCGCCGTGCTGCCGCCGGAGCGGATCTCGGGGTCGTTCGCGTCGCGGGTTCCGGGGTACCGGGTGATGTTCCTTCGCGTCTTGAGCAGGACCGGAATCAGAGCGCCGATGACCACCAGCGCAGCAAGAATGGACAGGACAATGGGAAGGATGTCATTCACTCCCCTAGCTTCTCATAAACGGCATGCCCCACTGCGGCGCGTGCCAGGCGCCTGACCTGCCCCTTCGCACCGTTCCCCGCGCTGCTGCTACACCTCCGCGCCGAGGCGCTGGCTGATCACGGTGGAGACGCCGTCGCCCCTCATGGTCACGCCGTACAACGCATCCGCCACTTCCATGGTGCGCTTCTGGTGGGTAATCACGATGAGCTGGCTGGATTCCCGGAGTTCTTCGAAGATGGTGATCAGCCGGCCCAGGTTGGTGTCATCCAGCGCCGCTTCCACCTCGTCCATGACGTAGAACGGCGAGGGCCGGGCCTTGAAGATGGCCACCAGCAGCGCCACCGCGGTCAGGGACCGCTCGCCGCCGGAGAGCAGCGACAGCCGCTTGATCTTTTTGCCCGCGGGACGGGCCTCCACTTCGATGCCGGTGGTCAGCATGTCCGCGGGGTCGGTGAGGACCAGCCGGCCTTCGCCGCCGGGAAAAAGGCGGTCGAACACCCTGGTGAATTGCGCCTGGGTGTCCTTAAAGGCTTCGGCGAAGACGCGCTGGACGCGGTCGTCCACTTCCTTGATGATGTCCAGCAGGTCCCGGCGGCTGGCCTTCAGGTCTTCGAGCTGGGAGCTGAGGAACTGGTGCCGCTCCTCCAGCGCCGCGAATTCCTCGAGTGCCAGGGGGTTGACCTTGCCCAGGCTCGCCAGGTCCCGTTCTGCCTTCCGCAGCCGCTTCTCCTGTTCCTGACGGACGTAGGGCTTACCTTCAACGATCTCCTGCCCTCCCGCATCAACGGGGGCGCGGAGGGCGGCCCATTTGTCGCCTGATTCCTCCGCCGGAACGGGAACGGGGACGTGCGGGCCAAATTCCTCCACCAGCGCCTCGGGGGTGATGCCCAGCTCGTCCACGGAGCGGGTTTCCACCGCTTCGATCCTTGCCCGCTGCTGGGCCCGGGCCAGCTCATCACGGTGCACATTGTCGGTGAGCTGGGCCAGTTCCCGGGCCAGGGCCTCGTTTGCTTCCCGGATGCCACGCAGTCCGCGGTCACGCAGCTCGCGGTTCTCCTCGGCCAAGTCCCGTTCGTGCCGGGCCAGGTCCACGGAGACATCCACGAAGCCGAGTGCCAATTCCACGCCCGCGGAAACGGCGGCTGCCCGTTTGGCCTGGATCCGGCGGCGCCGGGCGCGCTCCGCGGCTTCCTCCCGGGCACGCCGCTCGGTAGCGGCGGCGCGTTCCAGCGATGCAACCCGGTTGCGGGTGGCCGCCAGCTGCTCCTCGGCACTGCGCAGGGACAGCCGTGCCTCAACTTCAGCCGCACGGGCGGCGGATGCGGCACGCGCCAGGGCATCGCGCTGTTCCGTTGAGGGTTCCTCTTCAACGGGTGCTTCCTGGGCTGCCGCCAGGCGGGCGGTGACGGCCGCGAGCGCTTCCTGCTCGGCAGCGACGTTCTCCTCCGCCCGCGCCAAGGACGCGGCCATCCGTTCGCTCTCCCCCACGGCACTGCGGAGGACGGAGTTCAGGTGGCCCAGGCGCTCAGCGACCGCGGCGAGGCGGGCGTCGGATTCGTGCAGCTTGTCCAGGGCAGCGTCCGCTTCCTCCTGGGCACCAGCGCGCCGTGCCTCGGCGCCGGCCAGGGCGAACCTGTTCCGCTCCAGGTCCGCGGTGACCGCAGAAAGGCTGCGGCCGGCGTCGTCCACTGCCGCCTGCACCTCGAGCAATGACGGTGCCTTGGCCGAACCACCGGTCACCGCTAATGCCGTGAAGACGTCCCCCTCAGGGGTGACCACCGTGAGTCCGGGCACCGAGTCCACGACCGTGGCCGCGGCGTCGATCCCGGGGACGACGGCGGTTCGGGCCAGCAGGTGCCGGACCAAGGCGACGTGCTCCGCGGGCCCGTTTACGAGGCCGGCAGCCCACTGCGCACCGTCAGGCAGCGGCTGGTCCGGCCCGTCCTCCGGCTGGCCCGCCGCAGCCGAGGCGAGGAGCAACGACGCCCGCCCGGCGTCGTCGTCCTTGAGCCGCTGCAGCACCTCAACGGCCGTGTCCTTGTCCTGGACCAGCACTGCCTCGGATGCCTGCCCGAGCGCGGCGGCAATGGCCGCTTCATAGCCGGCCTGCACGGTGATCGCGGCGGCAACGCTTCCCTGCACCCCCGGGAGGCGGGACTCCAGCACGTGCCGGGCGCCGTCCTTCCGCTCAAGGCCCAGCTTGAGGGCGTCGAGCCGGGCGGCCAGGGCATCCCGTTTGCGGACCCCTTCGTTGACGGCGGCCTTGAGGTCAGTGATCTCCTGGAGGACAGCGTCCAAGGCTTCGCTTGCAGCCTCGTAGTCGGCGTCAAGGGATTCTTCCCCCTCCTCCACGCCCGCCACCTGGTTCTCCAGTGCCGTGAACTCGGCCTGGGCACGGGCGCGGCGTTCCGTTCCGGCGGTAAGGGATTCGCGCAGCCGTCCCAGTTCCGCCTGCGCGGACTCCACCCGGGATCGGGCGGCCGCCACCTGGCCGGCCAGCCGCGCCAGTCCTTCCCGGCGGTCGGCTGCAGCACGGAGCTGGGCGGTGAGCCGCTGGTCCTCGGCCAGGGCCGCCTGCTCCGCCTCGGCCTTTGCAGCGCTGGCCGTCGCCAGGGCACTGCGCCTTGTTTCGATGTCCTGTTCAAGCTCGGCGAGCTCCTGCCGCACCCGGGCTGCCTGGCGTTCGAGCTGTTCGGGGTCCCGGCCCGGGGAAGGGGCGGCGTCTTCGGAACCCAGCAGGCGGCTGCGTTCAGTGGCCAGCGAGCCGAGCGACCTCAGCCGCTCCCGCGCCGTGGAGAGCCGGTACCAGGTGTCACGGGCGGCATTCAGGCGCGGTGTGGCCTCTGCCGCAAGTTGCTCCATGGCTGCCTGCTGCCTGCGGCCCGCTTCGAGTTCCTGTTCGACGGCGGTCCGCCGGGCTTTGAGCGCGGCTTCGTCCGCCACGTCCTGCTCCAGCGCCAGCTGCAGCTGGACGAGGTCGTCGGCGAGCAGGCGGGCGCGGGCGTCCCTGACGTCGAACTGGACGCGCTGGGCGCGGCGGGCCACCTCCGCCTGCTTGCCCAAGGGCGTGAGCTGGCGCCGGATTTCCCCGGTGAGGTCGGTGAGGCGCTGGAGGTTGGCCTGCATGGCTTCCAGTTTCCGGACCGTTCGTTCCTTGCGCCGGCGGTGCTTGAGGATCCCCGCTGCCTCCTCAATGAAGCCGCGGCGGTCCTCGGGGGTGGCGTGCAGCACGCGGTCCAGCTGGCCCTGCCCCACGATGACGTGCATCTCCCGGCCCAGCCCTGAGTCGGAAAGCAGTTCCTGGATATCCAGCAGCCGGCAGCCGGCACCGTTGATGGCGTACTCCGAGCCGCCCGTACGGAACAGCGTCCGGGAAATGGTGACTTCGCTGTATTCGATGGGCAGGGCGCCGTCGGTGTTGTCGATGGTGAGCGAAACGTGGGCCCGTCCCAGGGGCGGCCGTCCGGACGTCCCGGCGAAAATGACGTCCTCCATCTTGCCGCCGCGGAGGGTCTTGGCGCCTTGCTCGCCCATGACCCAGGCCAGGGCGTCCACCACGTTGGACTTCCCGGATCCGTTGGGACCCACCACGGCGGTGACGCCGGGTTCGAAGTCGAAGGTGGTGGCAGACGCAAAGGACTTGAACCCCCGGACGGTGAGGCTTTTGAGGTGCAAGGCTTTTCTGGTCTCCTGGAGCGGGTAGGGCATGATTGCGGGAACCGGCTCACTACAATCTACTGCGCAGGACCGACATTTCCCCGCAGCAGCGCCCGGAAGCCAACGCCTGCGCCACGGGTGAATATGCATGATCCGGGCAGGCAAAGGCATAGTTAAGCTCTTGAGCCTGCGTTTTTGTGGGTACAGTCACCGCAGGAATGCGGGACGGAAACGAAGAGGGGCTTGAAATTGGCAGGTAATGCAACCTTCCGCCACAGCAACACCGCGCTGCTCTCGGTCAGCAGCGTCGAAGCTCCAAGGATTGTGAGCTCCACCGACTTTGACCGGCGCCTGGCGTCAACCCTGCAGCGGCTGAAGTTCCCGCCGCGGCTGCTGGAACGCGTCGCAGGCATCACGCACCGCCGCTGGTGGGCCGCCGGCACGTCGTTCGACGACGCTGCGGTGGAAGCCGGCGCCAAGGCCCTGGCCGAGGCAGGCATCGAAGCATCCGAGATCGGCCTGCTGATCAACACCTCGGTGACCAGGCGCAACCTGGAACCGTCCGTAGCGGTGAAGATCCATCACGGACTCAGCCTGCCGTCGTCGGCCATGAACTTTGACCTTGCCAACGCCTGCCTGGGGTTCGTCAACGCCCTGACCCTGGCCGCCAACATGATCGACTCGGGCCAGATCAGGTACGCCGTCATTGTCAATGGCGAGGACGCCCAGCTGACCCAGGAGGCCACCCTGGAGCGCCTCCAGCGGCCCGAAACCACCCGTGCCGACTTTAACCGGGAGTTCGCCACGCTGACGCTCGGCTCCGGAGCGGCCGCCGCCGTCCTGGGACCGGCGGACGAGCACCCGGGCGCCCACCGCGTGGTGGGCGGCGTAATGCGAGCCGGCACCGAGCACCACGAGCTGTGCGTGGGCGGCATCGACGGCATGCACACCGACACAAAGGGACTGCTCGACGGCGGCCTGCAGCTCGTCGTCGACGCCTGGCATGAGGCCCAGCCGGAGTGGGACTGGGCGGCCATGGACCGCTACGTCACCCACCAGGTCAGCAATGCCTACACTCAGGCCATCATCGAGGCGATCGACCTGGATGCCGACAAGGTGCCCATCACGTTCCCGCACTGGGGCAATGTGGGTCCCGCCTCCCTCCCCATGACGCTTGCAGCCGAGTCGCAGTCGCTGGCAAGCGGTGACCGGGTCCTGTGCATGGGCGTTGGGTCCGGACTCAACACTGCGATGCTGGAAATCGTTTGGTGATGGCGGACTGGCCCGGCGTCAACGCCGAATGGTCACGCGAACTCGATGTCCCCTCCACCTCCGGCGCTGATGCGCCGGGCACCGTGCGCCGCTGGCACCTGCTGGATAACGGCGCGGAACTGGCCCGCCACGGATTGACTCCTTTGGGGACGCTGCTGTGCGTGCACGGCAACCCCACCTGGTCCTACCTGTGGCGGAGCCTGCTGGCCGCGGGTTCCAACTCCGCGCATCCGTGGCGTGTGGTGGCCGTGGACCAGCTGGACATGGGCTTTTCGGAGCGGACCGGTACGTTCCGGCGGCTGGCCGATCGGATCAACGACCTGGGCGACCTCACGGACGTGCTGGGCCTGGAGGGGCCTGTCGTTTCGGTGGGCCATGACTGGGGCGGCGCCATCAGCCTGGGCTGGGCGCTGGCGCATGAAAACCAGCTGGCCGGCGTTGTCCTGACCAACACCGCCGTGCACCAGCCTGAAGGCAGCCCCATCCCGGCGGCCCTGCGGCTTGCCCTGCATCCTGCCGTCCACAAGTGGGGAACCACCACCTCTGACGCCTTCCTGCGGGTGACGCATTCGTTGGCACACCCGCCACTGCCCGCGGAAATCCGGAACGCTTACATGGCCCCCTATCGTGGAGCGTCCCGGCGTGCCGGAGTAGGCAACTTTGTTGCGGACATTCCCGTTGACGCATCCCATCCCAGCTTTGCAGCGCTCACCGGGGTGGCTGAAGGCGTACGCGGGCTGGATGTTCCAGCCCTGATGCTGTGGGGCCCGCGCGACCCCATCTTCTCCGACCGCTACCTCAAGGACCTCATCGGCCGGCTTCCGCATGCGGACGTGCACCGCTACGAGGGCGCCGGGCACCTGGTGGCCGAGGACCGGGACATTGCCGCGCCGGTCCTCGACTGGCTTGCGGGGCGCGTCACCGGCGGCCGGATCGGTCCGGCCGGCACCCCCGCCGTGGAAGGCACTGACGGCTTTGAGCCCCTGTGGGCGCCCCTTGCCGGACTGGCGGCGGGACCAGCGGGCGACGGGAGGGCCGTCGTCGAAACGGCAACGGACGGTACCGTGGCCCGCTTCCTGACGTGGAAGCAACTGGCGGCGGATGTTGACCACCTGGCCGCGGGCCTGGCGACGGCGGGTGTTGGGCCCGGCAGCCGGGTGAGCCTGATGGTTCCGCCCGGGGTAGACCTCACCGTGGCCTTGTACGCCTGCCTGCGGCTCGGGGCCGTGGTAGTAGTCGCCGACGCGGGCCTGGGCACCAAAGGCCTGAGCCGGGCAGTCAAGGGCGCCACCCCCGATGTCCTGATCGGGATTGACAAGGCCCTGGCCGCCGCCCGGGCCCTCGGATGGGCGGCCCGCCGCATCAGCGTCCGTGAGCTCACCCCGCGGCGCCGCCGGCTCCTCGGGGTGGAAACCTCCCTCGCCGCCCTTGCCAGGGCAGGTTCAGCACGGGCCGGAGCGGCGGGGAAGGCCGCATTGTCCCTGCCGGGGCCCGACTCCCCCGCCGCCGTCCTCTTTACCTCCGGTTCCACCGGCCCCGCCAAGGGCGTGCTCTATACCCACCGGCAGCTTGCCGCCATGCGGGACACCGTGGCACAAACCTTTGGAATCCGTCCCGGGCAGCGCCTGGTGGCCGGCTTCGCGCCCTTTGCCCTGCTGGGTCCCGCACTGGGGGCAGTCTCGGTGACGCCGGCGATGGATGTCACGGCACCCCGCACCCTGACTGCACGCGCCCTGGCCGATGCCGCGGCGGCCATCGATGCCACGGTGGTCTTCGCGTCCCCCGCTGCGCTGCGAAATGTCGTTGCCACCCGCGGCGGACTCACCCCGGACGGTACCGCGGCCCTCGGACGCATTGACCTGCTCCTCTCCGCCGGCGCACCCGTTCCGGAAGCACTCCTTGCGGAGGTGCAGCAGCTGGTGCCCCGCGCCTCCCTGCACACCCCGTACGGGATGACCGAGGCGCTGCCCGTCACCGACATCAGCCTCGAACAGATTCAGGCCGCGGCCGCTGATGCCGCTGCGGGAACGATGACGGGCGCCGGCAACGGCGTTTGCGTGGGCCGGCCCGTCCACGGCACCCGCGTAGCCGTCATCCCCCTGGCGGCGGACGGCACGGCAGCCGGAGCCGCGCCGGTCACCGACGCGGGCATCACGGGGGAGATCCTGGTCAGTGCGCCGCACGTCAAAGACGCTTATGACCGCCTCTGGCTGACGCAGGAGCTGAGCAGTGGCCCCACCGGATGGCACCGCACCGGGGACGTGGGCCACTTCGACGTCCAGGGACGGCTGTGGGTGGAAGGCCGGCTGGCACACGTGGTCACGGCACCCGGCGGAGTGGTGACCCCGGTGGGCCCGGAACAGGCCATCGAAGGCGTGGACGAGGTCCGTATGGCAGCCGTGGTGGGTGTGGGACCGGCAGGGACGCAGGCCGTCGCCGCCGTCGTCGAAACCGTCCCGCCGACCTCCAAAGCCGGCCTTGCCGGGGCTGAGTTGGCGGGCAGGGTACGGGCAGCTGCCCGCAGCGCAGGCGTGTCCGTCGCTGCCGTCCTGGTTGTCCCCGCGCAGCCCACCGACATCCGCCACAACGCAAAAATCGACAGGACGCGGCTGTCGCGATGGGCCTCGTCCGTGCTGGCCGGCGGCCGTCCGGGGACGCCGTGAGGGTGCTGGTCACCGGTGCCAGCGGGCTGCTGGGCCGGGAGGTGGCAAGCCTCCTGGTCCGGAAGGGACATGCAGTCACCACCTTCCAGCGGCGCTCCTCGGGGGTCGACGGCGCAACGGACCACAGTGGCTCCCTCACCGATGATGCAGCGGTCACCGCCGCCGTCCGGGGCGTTGATGGTGTCATCCACCTGGCCGCCAAGGTTTCCTTTACCGGCCGTGCGCAGGAGTTCGACGAAGTTAACGTCCAGGGAACCCGGCGGCTGCTCCAGGCAGCACGCGAAGCGGGCGTCAGGGACTTCGTTTTCGTGTCCTCCCCGTCGGTGGCCAACTCGGGCGCCGCCATTGCAGGGCTGGGCGCAGAAAAGGCTGACCCGGTGCATGCCCACGGCGACTACTCACGCACCAAGGCGGAGGCGGAACTGCTGGCCCTTGCCACGGACGGACCGGACTTCCGTGTCGCCGCGGTGCGGCCGCACGTGGTGTGGGGGCCCGGTGACACCCAACTCGTGGAACGCGTGCTGGCACGGGCGGCGCGGAAGCGGTTGCCGCTGTTGGATGTCGGCGCTGCACTGATCGACACCACGTATGTGGACAACGCTGCTGCCGCCATTGTTGCCGCGCTCGAGCGCATGGGCCACATCCACGGCCGGGCGTTGGTGGTCACCAACGCCGAGCCCCGGCCCGTGGGCGAACTCATTGCAGGCATCTGTGCTGCCGGCGGCGTGCCCGCGCCGGCTTGGTCCGTGCCGGGCCCTGTGGCGCGGCTGGCAGGATCAGTGGTGGAGCGGGCGTGGCTTCGGCTCGGTAAGCAGGACGAGCCGCCCATGACCAGGTTCCTCGCCGAGCAGTTGTCCACGGCGCACTGGTTCGACCAGCGGGAAACCCACGCGCTCCTGGCCTGGACCCCCGCAGTATCCATCGACGAAGGCCTCGCGCGGCTGGCGGACTACTACGGCTCCCGGTGAGCGGGCCTGCTGCCAGGCGGACGGGCCGCTACCAGCGGCCGTTGCGGGGCCGCGGTTGGCACACGGGGCAGGTATGGGACGAACGGTTCATGAACTGGTCCCGGCGGATGGTCGCATTGATACCCGCTGCGGCGCACCGCCTGCACGGCTCCCCCTGCCGGCCGTAGGCATTGAGGGACCGGTCAAAGTAGCCTGATGCGCCGTTGACGTTGACGTACAGCGAATCGAAGCTGGTCCCGCCTGCGGCCAGGGCATCAAGCATCACCTCGCGGGCGCTGTCGAGGACTCGCTGGGCTTCACTGCGGCGCAGCGTGTCGGTGGCCCGGGCGAAATGCAGCCGGGCGCGCCACAGTGCTTCGTCGGCATAGATGTTGCCGATGCCGGACACCAGGCCCTGGTCCAGCAGCGCCCGCTTCAGCCCCGTTTTGCGCTTCCGGAGGCGCTGGTAGAAGAGATCGAAGGAGAAGGCAGGATCCAGGGGGTCCCGGGCGATGTGTGCTGCTTCCTCCGCAATCAGGGGAAGGGGCGATTCCGCCAGGCCGCCTGGAGCGCCGTCGTCCGTGGGGACGAGCGTGGTGACGAAGAGGCCGCCGAAAATCCGCTGGTCCACGAACCGCAGTTGCTCCGGCATCCCGTCCCGAGGGCTGAGCCGGAACCGGACTTTGAGGTGCTTCTCATCCGGGACGGCTGAGTCCTGCATCAGCAGCTGCCCGCTCATGCCCAGGTGCGCCATCAGGGCAACTTCGGGCAGGCCACCGGTTTTCGGGTTCTCCAATCCGGCAGCAGCGGTGTCCACCAGGGGCAGCCAAAGGAACTTTCCCCGGCGCACGACGTCGGACACGGTGGCACCTTCGAGGTTGCCGATGAAGTCCTCAACGCCAAGGGCATGGCGGCGGATGGAACGCGGATCGAGGACTTCGACGGCACGAATCGTCCTGCCGCGGACCCAGTTCACCAGGCCACGGCGGACAACCTCCACCTCGGGCAGTTCGGGCATGGACGCTACTGGGCGGCCACGGAGCTCGCGCCGGCACTGGACGCCTCTTGGGCCCCGGCGCCGGAAAGCACCCGCCACGCGTCTGCCGCTGCTTCCTGTTCCGCTTCCTTCTTGGAGTGCCCGGAACCCTTGCCGTAGGCGGTTCCGCCGATATTCAGGACAGCGGTGAAGGTACGGGCGTGGTCGGGGCCGGACCCCTCCACTGCGTAGTGGATGCTGCCCAACTGCCGGCTGGCTGCGAGTTCCTGGATGCTGGTCTTCCAGTCGGTGCCGGCGCCCAGGACGGCGGCATCCTTCAGCAGCGGACCGATCAGCCGCATGACCAGTTGCCGCGCCGTCTCGATGTCGTTGGAGACATAGGTGGCCCCGATCAGGGCTTCCATGGTGTCCGCCAGGATGGAGGCTTTGTTCTTGCCATGGGTGAGCTTCTCGCCCTGGCCAAGGTAGATGTATTCCCCAATGCCCAGGCTGCGGCCGATGCCGGCCAGTGCCCGGGTACTGACGACGGCGGACCGGCGCTTGGCGAGTTCGCCTTCGGGCAGGTCCGGGTTGTCCCGGTAGAGGGCGTCGGTGACGGAGAATCCCAGGATGGAGTCGCCCAGGAACTCGAGCCGCTCGTTGGTGGGGATGCCGCCGTTCTCGTAGGCGTACGAACGGTGGGTGAGCGCAAGACGAAGCGTCCCGGCGTCAATAGAGACACCGAGACGCTTCAGAAGCTCTTCAGTTGAAGACATCAGTCAGCCTGTTGGGCCGATTAGACGTCAGCGACCTTGCGGCCCTTGTACTCAAGGAACAGCGCGGTGCCAGCAGAGTCGGTAACGACCTTTGCCTGGTGCGGCAGGCTGTAGGTGACCTGGCCGTTCTCAACGGTCTTCACCAGGTGGGGGGCGGTCGCCTTCCACTGCGAGCGGCGGGCGCGGGTATTCGAGCGAGACATTTTCCGCTTGGGAACAGCCACGGCTAACTCATTTCTCTCTAGACAAACACGTACGAATCAATTTTGCCGGTCAGGCTTAGCCATATTAGCTAGGGCAGCCCAGCGAGGATCCAGGACCTCGTGGTGGTGCCCCGGCTCGTCTTCCAGGCGAACTCCGCATTCGGAGCAAAGGCCCTGGCAGTCTTCCCGGCACACCGGCTGGAACGGCAGGTTGGTGACAACCGCGTCCCGCAACACCGGTTCAAGATCGATTACATCGTGCTCGACTCGACGTTGCTCTTCATCTTCTTCTCCGTCCGAGAACTCAGTGCCCTCGTAGAAGAAAAGTTCTTGCACATTGACCTCAAGGTCATACGCAAGGGGATCCAGGCATCGGCCGCACTCGCCGGTTACTTCGGCGACAACGGTTCCTGATACCAGAATTCCTTCGTGTACGGCCTCAAGCTTCAGGTCGAGCTCGACATCCGAGCCTTCCTGAACACCAATGAGCGCCACACCAAGATCACCCGGTGCGGGTACATGTTCCTTCAGCGTCCGCATGCTTCCCGGGCTGCGCCCGAGGTCCTTGACGTCGAACGCCAGGGGCGAACCAGCATCTCTTTTAATGAGAACTCCTGTTGAACATATGACCGACGCACCATCTTAGCCTGAAGAGCCATGGCGACTCAAACCGGCAGGAGGCAGCGCCGAAGTACCGATCCAGCCTACCGCCTTGGCTGCTGATCAGGCGAAGGCTCGCCGGCAACCATGCGGCGGTGCACGGACCGGGGCACGTAGTCCGAGACGCTGCCGCCCAGGCTTGCCACCTCTTTGATCAGGGTGGAGGACAAGTGGACGTAGCTTGCCTCGGCCGGGAGGAAGACAGTCTCCACGCCGCTCAGCTGGCGGTTCATGGTGGCCATCGGAAGCTCGTAGTCGAAGTCCGACGATGACCTCAGTCCCTTGACGATGGCGGACACACCCCGTTGGCGGCAATATTCCGCCAGGAGGCCCTCACCCACCGGTTCCACCACGATGCCCTTGAGCGATGCGAGGGTTTCGCGTGCCATCTCCAGCCGTTCCTCGAGGCTGAACATGTACTTCTTGGCGTAGTTGGTGGAGATGGCCACAATGACCTCGTCGAAAAGACCGGCAGCCCGTGCAATGACTTCGAGATGGCCGTTGTGGATGGGGTCGAAGGATCCGGGGCACACAGCGCGTCTCATGGTTCGAACCTACCCCATGGGAAGGCCGGGATAACATGACTGGATGCATCCACCACGGGAACTTTCCACCCCCCTGGCACCTGCTCCCTGGCAGCGGACCGCGCTCGGAGCCAACCTCCTCGCTCCGGACGGCGGCCTGGGTGTCACCATCTTCGAGGAGATGACCACCCTGGCCGTCCAGACCGGCGCCATCAACCTGGGACAGGGTTTCCCTGATGAGGACGGGCCGGCGGAGATTAGGGAGGCCGCCCGCGCAGCCATCGCTGCAGGGGCCAACCAGTACGCGCCCGGCAAGGGACTGCCCCAACTCCGGGAGGCGGTAGCCGCGCACCAGGAACGCTTCTATGGGCTGGCACCGGACCCCGCAACCGAAGTCATCATCACCACCGGGGCCACCGAAGGGATCGCCGCCTCCCTCCTGGCATTTGCCGGGCCAGGGGACGAGGTCCTGACCTTCGAGCCGTTCTACGACTCCTACGGCGCCGTCATCGGCCTCTCGGGCGCCACACACACCACCGTGCCCCTGGCCGCCCCGGACTTCCTGCCCGACCCCGCGGCACTCGAGGCTGCCTTCAACGAGCGGACGCGGGTGGTCCTGCTGAACAATCCGCACAATCCCACGGGCGCCGTGTTTCCTCCGGAGATCCTGCAGCGCGTGGTGGACCTTGCGGAAAAGCACGACAGCATCATCATCACCGACGAGGTGTACGAACACCTCACGTTCGGCGTCCGCCATACCCCGGTGGCGACACTACCGGGGGCCGCCGGCCGGACCATCACCATTTCCTCCGCCGGCAAGACCTTCTCCCTGACCGGTTGGAAAATCGGCTGGTTGAGCGGCCCCGAGGACCTGGTCGCGGCCGTCCGCACGGTGAAGCAGTTCCTCACCTACAGTTCGGGAACTCCCTTCCAGGCTGCGATCGCCACAGGGCTGACCCTGGCGGACGACTTCTACACCGGCATCGCAGCCGCGCTGGAACAGAAGCGCGACATCCTCAGCGCCGGACTCCGGGCCGCGGGCTTTGACGTCTTCACCCCAAAAGGAACCTACTTCGTCAATGTGGACACGGCACCGCTGGGCATCACCGACGCGCTGGACCTCGCCCGGCGGCTGCCTGCGCTGGTGGGGGTGGCCGCCATCCCCGTTCCGGTGTTCTGCCATCCGGAGGGAGCCGAACGCACGCGAAGCCTGCTCCGGTTTGCCTTCTGCAAGAAGACGGAAGTCCTTGAGGAGGCTGCCGCGCGGCTGGCAACACTGCGCGGCAGGCTCTGATGTCCGGCGGGAGCGGCAAGGCCGCCAGCCGGTTCCTCCGGACAACAGGCCAGCATGCCACAATCGAGCCTGACGCATTCACCGATGGCAGTTTTCTGCTCACTATCGGCGGAGCCGAACAGTCCCATGTGAACCTGGACCGCCCCTCGGAGATTTTTTACGAGTACCTACGCAGGATCGGGCATCTGGTGGATCTCGCAGCACCGCCCGGAGAACCCATCAGGGCCCTGCACCTCGGAGCAGGCGCACTGACCCTGGCACGGTACATCCAGGCCACCCGTCCCGGTTCCATCCAGTACGCGGTGGAGCTGGAACGCGAACTGCTCGACTTTGTCCTCCGGCACCTTCCCATACCTGAGGGAACGGACCTCACCACGATCATCGGCGACGCCCGCGAGGCACTCGGCACGCTTGCCCCGGACCTCACGTTCGACGTCGTGATCCTGGATATCTTTTCCGGTCCGGAAGCCCCGGCCCACATCGCTACGAGCGGCTTCTACCGGGAAGCCCGGGAACGCTTGCGCCCCGATGGACTGCTGATCGTCAACGTCGGCGATGAAGCGGCCCTCACACTGGTCAGGAGCCAGGTGGCCGCGATGCGCGAAGCCATGGGCGATGTTGGCGCCTTCGCGGAAGCGGGAATGTTCGAGGGCCGGTACCCGGGCAACATCATCCTGGCAGGGACCCAGGGCCCCTGGCCGGAAGCCTGGACAGCCGAACTGACCGCGCGGGGTCCGCACCCAGCGCGGGTCCTGGCGGGAGTAGACCTGGACCCCTTCTCCGGCTAGCCCCGCAGGGAACCCGGCCCTTCCGCACCCGGCACGGCATCTTCAGCCCCTGCGCCGTCAGGCACGTCGTCCGCGGCGATGGCGTCGGGCACGAACGGCTCCGCGTACCATAGCCGCGTCTCCCCGTACTTCTTCTCGGCGAACCTGGTCAGGCTCTCCGGCCACCCTGGTTCGGGGGAACGGGAGGAGCGTTCCACCACCACAACGGCCCCTGGGGCCAGGTGCGCGGCAAGTTTCCCGAGCACCGCGGACAGCCCGGCCTCCTCCAGCGGGTACGGCGGATCAAGGAACACCAGGTCCCACGCCGCGTCTTCTGCGGCGCGGTCCAGGAAAGGATCGGCTTTGGTGCGGTGCACGGTGACCGCTTTGCGGCCCAGCACACCGTTGATGAGGTCCGCATTGCGCTGGCACACGGCGCTGGCCCTGGCATCGGATTCCACCAGCTCCACGGTCCGCGCTCCCCTGCTGCCGCTTTCCACGCCCAGGGCACCGGAGCCGGCGTACAGGTCCAGCACGCGGGCTCCCGCGATCACGTCGAAGGCATCCAGGCGGGAAAACAGCGCTTCCTTGACCCGGTCCGTGGTGGGCCTGGTCAGGGATCCCGGGACCGCTGTCAGCGGAGTGCCCCCTGCGGCACCGGCGATGATCCGGGTCACCGCGACCACCACGATCCGCCGGCGCCCTGCAGGCTTTGGTTGCTAACCGCGTTCAAGGAACGCCTCCTTCTCGGGGTTGAGGTACTTTTCGATGGCATCGGCAAGTTCGGGGTGGCCGGACAGCAGCGGATCGCGGCCGACGATGGCCTGGGCGTCTTCCCTGGCCCGGGCAATGACGTCTTCATGGTCGAGGACCCGCAGCAGCTTCAATGTTGACCGTCCGCCGGACTGGGAAGCACCCAGGATGTCGCCTTCACGCCGGAGCTTGAGGTCCTCCTGTGACAGGACAAAGCCGTCTGTGGTGGCGGCAACGGCTTCCAGGCGCCGCCTGCTGGGGTGGCCGGGTTCCAGGGCAGTGACCAGCAGGCAGGTACCGGGCAGGCCGCCACGGCCAACCCGGCCTCGGAGCTGGTGCAGCTGTGAAATCCCGAACCTGTCGGCGTCCAGGATGACCATCAGGGTGGCGTTGTGCACGTCCACGCCCACCTCGATCACCGTGGTGGAGACCAGCAGCTTGATGCGGTTGGCAGTGAACCCGGCCATGGTGTCCGTTTTCAGCTCCGGATCCTGGCGTCCGTGGAGCGGGGCCAGGGCAACCCCTGCCAGCGAGGGTTCGGCCAGCAGGTAATCCACGACGCCGGTGACCGACGCCAGCTCCCGGCCTTCCTCCGCCTCCACGCCCGGCGGCGCGGCCTCCCCTGGACTGAAGTCGCCGTCGTCGTCCGTTCCAATCTTGGGACACACGACATACACCTGGTGGCCGGCGTCGATCTCCTCCCGGGCGCGGGCCCAGATCCGTGCCGCCCAGGCCGGGTTCTCCGCAAGGCCCACGAGGTGGGTGCTGATCGGGGCCCTGCCCTTGGGCAGTTCATTGAGGGTGGAGGTTTCCAGGTCGCCAAACACGGTCATGGCCACGGTCCGGGGAATGGGTGTGGCGGTCATGACCAGCAGGTGCGGCGGCTTCCGAGCCTTGGCCCGGAGGGCGTCGCGCTGTTCAACGCCGAAGCGGTGCTGCTCGTCCACCACGATCAGGCCGAGGTCGTAGAAGGATACGTTGTCGCTGAGCAGGGCGTGCGTGCCGATGATGATCCCCGCCGTGCCGGATGCCGCATCCAGCAGCGCCTGTTTCCGGGCCGCAGTGGGCATGGATCCGGTCAGCAGCGTGACCTGGACGGAAGACCCGCCACCGGCCAGTCCGCCCAGGAGCCCATCGCTGGACAGCGGCCCCAGGGTGCGGCGGATGGAGTCGTAGTGCTGGGCGGCCAGCACTTCGGTGGGGGCCAGCAGCGCGGCCTGTCCCCCGGCGTCCACCACCTGGAGCATGGCCCGCAGCGCCACGACAGTCTTGCCGGAGCCTACCTCGCCCTGCAGCAGGCGGTTCATGGGCGCGTCCTGCGCAAGTTCCGTTGCCAGGGTCTTCCCGACGGCGGCCTGGCCGGCTGTGAGGGTGAACGGCAGGTTTTGGTCGAACGCGGACAGGATCCCTTCGTTGACAGGGCGCCGTGCGGTGGCTTCCTCGGCGGCGAGTTGGGCACGGCGGCGGGCCAGCGCGGACTGCAGCACCAGGGCTTCCTGGTAGCGGAGCCTGTCCCTGGCGCGTTTCCAGTCGGCGGCTGTTTCAGGCGCATGGATGAGCCGGTAGGCGTCCGCTACGGGAAGGAAGCCTTCCCTCGCTGCGACCTCCTGCGGGACCGGATCGGGCAGCGAGCCAAGGTCGGAGGTTTCGAGCAGCGTGGCGATCACCTTCTGGATCTTCCAGCTGGGCAGCTTGGCAGTGGCCGGATAGACCGGTATTGGCATGGCGGCAAGTTTCTCCGGGTCTTGTCCGGCGTCGCTGAACGGATCTTCGTCCAGGAGCTGGAAGTCGGGGTTGGTAAGGCCCAGCTTCCCCTTGAAACTGGTCACCCTGCCCGAGAACAAGGCGCGGCGTCCCTGCAGGAGCTCGTTCTTCGCCTTGAACCCGTTGAAGAAGCTGATTTTCAGGGTGCCCGGAACTTTGCCGGTGTAATCCCGGCCGCCGACCAGGCGCAGCCCCTGCTTCCCGTCGTCGTCCGACACGATGACGTCGGTGATGGTCCCGCGGCGTGCCTGCATCTGCCGGGTGCTGCTGGAAAGGACCCGGGCTATGAGCGTCACGTCCTCATCGAGCGGAAGCTCCGCGATGGGAGTCAGCTCGCCGCGGCTCATGTAGCGGCGGGGGTAGTAGTTCAGGAGCCCCTCAACGCTGGTGATGCCGAGGTGTTTCTCGATGACCGCGGCGGACCTTTTTCCAATCCGCCGTTCAAGGGCCAGGTCCAGCTCAGCGTTCATGCCCGCCGGTATTCACCGCATCCACGGCCGGGTCCCGGGGAAGCGCCAGTTCACTGATGCTGATCTGGGACGGCTCGCCGAGGGACCTGATGATGGCCACTGCGGGGTCCGGGTCCGGGACGTGCACGTGGACCCGCCACCGGTAGTTGCCGTCCGGGTCCGGGCCGCTGCCCACCTGGCTCATGATCACGGACTCGCCGATCTCGTCGAGCCGCTGCCGAAGAGTGGCCGCGTTCAGGGGTGAGAGGGTGATGGTGCACATGACTTCCACGCCGTCGTCGTCCGGCATTGACGCGTGGATGTGGGGATCTGAAACGTCGTACCCATGCAGCCCGTCGAGGAGCTCGTCCTGCAACTCCTGGCCCATGACGGCGGAACGGAGGCAGTCGAGGATCAGCAGCATGCCCACGCCGCCGGCGTCCACCACCCTGGCGGTCTGCAGCGCATCGAGCTGCTCCTCGGTGTGGACCACCGCGGCCAGCGCTCCCTCCACGGCGGCGTCGAGGGTGAGCCCCAAGGCATGGTTGCTGTCATCGCCGTCCTGGCCCGCGTCGACGGCGGCTGCCGCGCGGGCCGCCGCTTCCATGACGGACAGCATGGTTCCAGGAACGGGGTCGCTCAAGGCGGACCATGCGCGGATCTGGGCACGGTTGAGGGCCGCCGCGAGGAGAGTGGACGTCATCCGGGTGTGTCCGGCCAACGGCTCGGCCGCAGCGCAAAGGAACACCGAGAAAAGCGTTCCGGAGTTTCCGCGCGCCTCCTCCATGGCTGCCTGCCCGGCGGTGGCCAGGACTTCCCCGACGTCGACCGGGGCGGGCTGGTCTTCGCCAAGCACCAGGGAACGGGCCGCAGCGCGGACGGTGAGATACAGGTTGGTACCCGTATCACCATCGGCTACCGGGAAGATGTTAATGGCGTTCAGGCGGTCGCTGTGGTTGCCCAGGGCAGTTTCAGCCTTGCCCAGCCACCTCTTCATCGCCAGCGCGTTGGCGGCAACCTTAGTGTGCAAAGTGATCCCATCCCCCGGTGTCCGCGGCCCGGCCCGCTGTCAGGACGCCCGGGCCATCGTCGGTACCGAGTGCATGTATCGAGCCTAGCGCAGTGAATCCGGGTGGCAGCTGAACATCGTCAGGGAATGTGGCCAGCAGCCCGTGGTCCTCACCGCCGCCCAGCACCCACTGCGCAGGATCGACACCCAGAAGGACGGCAGCAGGGGCCAGGACCTCCGCGAGTTCGGCCAGGCGGGCAGGGTCGAGGGCGATGGCGACATTGCTGGCGGCAGCCAGCCTCCTGCCGTCCCGGAGGAGGCCGTCCGAGATGTCGAGCATTGCCGTGGCCCCTGCGGCCCGGGCCGCCGGACCCGCCCCCAGCGGCGGACGCGGGCGGCACTGCAGGTCCAGGAAGACACGCTCGGCGGGACCCAGGGTGTCCGCGGGGACATCCGCTTCAAGCAGGGCGAGGCCGGCCGCTGCATGGCCCACTGTGCCGGCCAGCGCCAGGATGTCCCCCGCGCGGGCGCCGGAGCGGAGGACCGGCCGCCCGCCGTCGAGCGTTCCCAACACGGCCACCGTCACCGAAATTTCCCGGCCACGGCCCAGGTCCCCGCCGGCCACGGAACAGCGGACTGCCCCGAGCTCCCGGATGCCGGCTGTGAGGCCGTCTGCCAGGTCCTCCACCCAGCTCACGGGCGTGTCAACGGGAAGGGTGAGGCTGACCACCATGGACGTGGCCTGGGCTCCCATGGCATTGATATCGCTGAGGTTCTGCGCGGCAGCTTTCCAGCCGACGTCGAACCCGGTGGTGCGGTAGCCGTTGGGCCACAGGAGCCGGAAATCCTGGTCTTGGACCTGGGTGTCGATGCTGATAACCGTCTTCCCGTCCGGGGCGGCGACGACGGCGGCGTCATCCCCGGGGCCCAGCAGCGTGCTGGCGGTGTGTCCGGCCTCCATTTGAAGGCGCGGAAAGATCCGGGCCAGCAGGTCGGCTTCGGAAAGGCCGGCGACGGAGGGCTGGCGGTCAACGCGGCTACGGAGGTCTTCAGGCACGCCCCTACGCTACCGCGCCGGACTGACATTGTGTCCTGGCGGGGACGGCGGCGGCGATAGGCTGGAAGCATGCACCAGCCCCACCTGCCCCTGTCCGCCCGCGCCGCCAGGATGGCGGTGGTGGGGGCGGTCGCCGCTCTTTCCCTGACAGCCTGCTCTCCCGCGGTGGACGTCACTGCCGCCAAGGACGCCGCCAACCCGGCATGTGCGCCGATGATGCTGGCGCTGCCCGATTCCATTGGCGATTCAAAGCTGCGGAAGACCAACAGCCAGGCCACCGCGGCGTGGGGCGATCCCTCGCTGGTCATCCTCCGCTGCGGCGTCAACGTTCCAGGGCCCACCACCGACCGGTGCGTCACCGTCAACGGCGTCGACTGGGTCATCAAGGAAGGCGACCCGGTGTGGACGCTGACCACCTACGGCCGCGAACCGGCCACGGAAATCCTGATGGACCCGGACAAGATCAGCTCCGCAACGGTGCTGGCGGACCTTGCAGCAGCAGCCGCGAAGGTCCCGTCCGTCCGGAACTGCGTGGGCCAGGAGGACCTGCAGAACCTGCCGAAGAGCCAGTAGCCAGCCCCCGCCGGTGGGTGGGCCCACGCCGGCAGGGTTCCCTGACCGAAGCGAAGCGAGGTTAGGGTGCCGGTGGGTGGGCCCACGCCGGCAGGGTTCCCTGACCGAAGCGAAGCGAGGTTAGGGTGCCGGTGGGTGG
>NZ_JBHSDQ010000001.1:50337-267332 GCF_042652025.1 Arthrobacter sedimenti
GCGCCGGTGGGTGGGCCCACGCCGGCAGGGTTCCCTGACCGAAGCGAAGCGAGGTTAGGGTGCCGGTGGGTGGGCCCACGCCGGCAGGGTTCCCTGACCGAAGCGAAGCGAGGTTAGGGTGCCGGTGGGTGGGCCCACGCCGGCAGGGTTCCCTGACCGAAGCGAAGCGAGGTTAGGGTGCCGGTGGGGCCTAGCGGAGGCCAGTCTTGCGGTTCAGCGCCAAGTAGATAAGCTCATCGATCAGGTCGGCGTATTCCAAGCCGGAGGCTGCCCACATCTGCGGGTACATGCTCTTGGGCGTGAAGCCGGGCATCGTGTTGATCTCGTTGATGATCAACTCGCCGTCGGGCGTGTAGAAGAAGTCCACGCGGCTCAGGCCCTCGGCTCCCACGGCGTCGAACGCGGTGGCCGCCAGTTCGCGGACCCGGGAGATAGCCTCTGCCGGGATGTCCGCTGGGCAGCTCAGCGCCGCGGCATCATCCTCGACGTACTTGGCATTGAAGTCGTAAAACTCGTGGGTTCCGCCGGACACCTCGATTTCCCCCGGCATGGATGTCCGCGGCGCGTCGGTGCCCCTGCCTTCCAGGACCGCGCATTCGATCTCCCGTCCCACGATCCCGGCTTCGATCACGAGTTTGAGGTCGTGGCGGCGGGCTTCTTCGATGGCGGCATCCAGTTCCTCCAGGGAGTCCACCTTCGAGATGCCCATGGACGAGCCCGCACGGGCCGGCTTGACGAATACGGGGAACCCGAGCCGGTCCACCTGCTTGCGGACAGATTCGGGATCCCGGCGCCACTGCCTGTCCGTCACTGCGACGTAGGGGCCCACGCGGAGCCCGGCAGCTTCGAAAACAACCTTCATGTAGTGCTTGTCCATGCCGACGGCGGAGGCCAGTACGCCCGCGCCAACGTACCGGGTATCTGACAGCTCCAGGAGCCCCTGGATGGTGCCGTCCTCGCCGAACGGGCCGTGCAGCAGCGGGAAAACCACGTCCACGGCGCCCAGTTCCTGCGGGACCTGGTTGGGCGACGCCACGATCAGCTGGTGTTCCCCGCCGATCTCGGCCAGGGTGACAGTGTCCGACGACGGCACGACCTCCGGGAGGGATGATGCCGCGAGGGACCACTGGGCCGTTTCCGCCGGGGCAAGGACCCACTGGCCGGTCTTGGCGATCCCGATGGGGATAACGTCGTACTTGTCCTTGTTGATCGCGCCCAGGACACCGGCGGCGGTAACGCAGCTTACGGCATGCTCGCTGGATCGTCCGCCGAAGAGCACGGCAACGCGCGGTTTCCGGCTGGAGGCGGTTTCCCCGTGGGTGTTTGTGTCGTGGGACATGGTCAGTAATCGCCTTCAGGTTTCAATTCCCGGGACAGCAGAACCGGCCCCAGTTGGTCAACGGACAGCTTGCCTGCCAGCACCGCCACAACGGCGGCAGTAATGGGCATTTCGACGCCGAGCTTGCCGGCGAGTTCATGGACGGCCTGGCCTGACTTGATGCCTTCGGCGGTCTGGGTCATCTTGCGGCCCACCTCCTCCAGCGTCAGGCCCTGGCCCAGCAGCCTGCCGGCGGTATGGTTCCGGGACAGCGCGGACGAACAGGTCGCCACGAGATCGCCAAGCCCGGCGAGCCCGGCCATGGTCTTGGCCTCGCCGCCCAGCGCCAGCGCGAGGCGGGACGTTTCCGCGAGCCCCCGGGTGATCACCGAGGCCTTGGTGTTGTCCCCCATCTCCTTGCCCTCACAGATTCCCACGGCCAGCGCGATCACGTTCTTGACGATGCCGCCGATTTCGACGCCGACGACGTCCGTGGTGGTGTACGGCCGGAAGTAGGGGGCGGTGCACGTCCTGGCAAGCCAGCCTGCCGTGGCGGAGTCCGTGCAGGCCACGACGGACGCCGTAGGCTCCTCGCGGGCAATCTCCATGGCGAGGTTGGGCCCGGAAACGACGGCGATGCGTTCCGGCGGGAGGCCCAGTTCCTGGCTGATAACCTCGCTCATCCGGGCATCGGTTCCAAGCTCCAGGCCCTTCATGAGGGATACGACGACGGCCCCGGGGGCGATCATGTCCTTCCACTCCCGCAGTTGCGGGCGCAGGGATTGGGCCGGAACGGCAACCACCACAAGTTCGGCTCCGGCCAACACCTGGCGGACGTGGGTGGACGCTGTGATGCTCTCCGGCAGGACGATGTCCTTGAGGTAGTCGCTGTTGCGGTGGCTGGTGTTGATCTCCTCCACCACTTCGGCGCGCCTGCCCCACAGCTTGATGGCACGCGGAGTCCCCGTGGCGATGGCTGCGTCCGCGAGGATTTTAGCGAACGTGGTCCCCCAGGACCCTGCCCCGAGGACAGCCACGGTGCGGGCTGCTCCCGGCTTTGCGTCAGCGGTCACGGAGCGTCCGTTCCTGTCCCGGGCTGCTGTCCGCGTTCGACGAACCGTCCGTGCTTGGATTGCTGCTGCTTGGCCGGGTCCCAGCGTTGGGCCGGCGGCTGCTCGCCGCGCAGGCCGGCCAGGAGTGTGGTGATGGCGTCCATGATCACGTCGGTGGCTTCCGTCAGCGTTGCCTTGTCCAGGGGACGGCCGCTGAAAGCGCTGAGGTCCACCGGATCTCCCACCACCACGCGGGAGCGCTTACGCGGGAACAGGTGGAATGTCTTGCCGTACCTGGGGAAGACTTCATGCGCGCCCCAGTGGGCGATGGGCACTACCGGAATTCCGCCTTCAAGGGCCAGTCGGGCTGCGCCCGTGTGCCCCTTCATCGGCCACAGGTCCGGGTCGCGCGTCAGCGTGCCCTCAGGGTAGATGATGATGGCTCCGCCCTCAGCCACGATCTCCTGCGCCACCTGCAGCGAGCGGTTCGCTCCCGCCGTCGAACGCTCCACCGGCACCTGCTTGGTGGCCGTAAGGAGCGGGCCCAGGCCGGGGACTTTGAACAGCGAGGCCTTGGCCAGGAAGTGCGGCGCCCGCTTCTGGTTGTAGAGCATGTGGCCCACCACCAGGGGGTCGATCTCGGTGCAGTGGTTGGGGGCGGCGATGAAGCCGCTGGCGGGAAGTTTTTCGGTGCCTTCCCACGTCTTGGACATCATGAAGTTCAGCAGCGGCCGGGCGATGCCGGCAATGAACACAAATGTGGCCCTGCTCTTGGCAGATTCCTTCACAGTCCGCTCTACTTCGTGGTGGTGATGTCGAAATCGGCACCGAGACCGGCAAGCTTTTCGGTGAAGCGCTCGTAGCCCCGGTTGATGATGTCGATGCCGGTGACCCGGGAGGTTCCCGTAGCCGCCAGGGCGGCAATGAGGTGGCTGAAGCCGCCGCGCAGGTCCGGAACATCGATGTCGGTGCCCTTGAGCTGGGTGGGCCCCGAAATGACGGCTGAGTGCAGGAAGTTACGCTGTCCGAACCGGCACGGGACGCTGCCCAGGCATTCGCGGTGAACCTGGATGCTGGCGCCCATGCGGATCAGGGCGTCTGTGAAGCCGAAGCGGTTCTCGTAGACGGTTTCGTGAACGATCGAGACGCCCTCGGCCTGGGTGAGCGCCACGACGAGCGGCTGCTGCCAGTCGGTCATGAAGCCTGGGTGGACGTCCGTTTCAAGCACCAACGGATTGAGCTTTCCGCCCTTGTGGTAGAACCGGATGCCGTCCTCGCCGATATCCATTCCGCCGCCCACCTTGCGGTAGGTGTTCAGGAACGTCATCATGTCGCGCTGGGACGCGCCCTCGACGAAGATGTCGCCGCGGGTCACGAGAGCAGCTGAAGCCCAGGATGCCGACTCGTTGCGGTCCGACAGCGCCCGGTGGTTGTAGCCGCCCAGGTCGCGGACGCCCTCGATGCGGATGGTGCGGTCCGTCTGGACGCTGATGATGGCGCCCATCTTCTGCAGCACCGCGATGAGGTCAACGATTTCCGGCTCGGTGGCTGCGCCGGAAAGTTCGGTGATGCCCTCGGCGCGGGTGGCGCTCAGCAGGACCTGCTCGGTTGCGCCCACGGACGGGTACGGCAGCGAGATCTTGGCCCCGTGCAGTCCCTTGGGCGCGGAGATGTGGATGCCGCCGGGGCGTTTCTCCACCACGGCGCCGAACTGGCGCAGGACGTCCAGATGGTAGTCGATGGGGCGGTCGCCGATCTTGCAGCCGCCCAGGTCCGGGATGAAGGCCTCGCCGATGGCGTGGATCAGCGGCCCGCACAGCAGGATGGGAATTCGGGAGTCTCCGGCGTGCGCGTCGATGGCCGTGCTGGGCGCCGTCTTGGCCGCCTTGGGGTCGAGGGTGAGATCTCCGTTGACCGGATCCTTCTCCACGGTCACGCCGTGCAGCTGCAGCAGGGAGGTGACCACCTCCACGTCCTTGATTTCCGGCACGTTCCGCAAAACCGAGGGTTCGTTGCCCAGCAACGCCGCCACCATTGCCTTGGGGACAAGATTCTTTGCCCCGCGGACGCTGACGCGGCCTGTAAGCGGGACACCGCCGCGGATTGTCAGAACACTACTCATATACCGGTTTCCTCACGATCACTAGCCCCCAAATACCTTGCAAAGGCTCCAACCAAGCATAGGAGGTCGCGTTACCGAACCGAAATAAGGGGGCACCGGCGGCGGGGCGTGGCGGGACGCATCCCGCCACGCAGCTGCCAGGCGGCTAGGAAAGCTTTGCCGGCAGGGTCTTGGGCTTGAAGGCCGGGCGGGTCGCCTCGTACGCGGTGATGTCGGCCTCGTGCTGGAGGGTCAGTCCAATGTCGTCCAGGCCTTCCAGGAGCCGCCAGCGGGTGTAGTCGTCAATCTCGAAGGGTGCCACGATGTTGCCGCACACCACGGTCTTTGACTCGAGGTCCACCGTCACCTGGGTGCCCGGGGCGTTCTCGAGCTCCTTCCAGATGAGCTCGATGTCGTCCTGGGCCACCTGGGCGGCCAGCAGGCCCTGCTTGCCCGAGTTGCCGCGGAAGATGTCGGCGAAGCGGGAGGACAGGACGGCCTTGAAGCCGTAGTCCTTCAGCGCCCACACCGCGTGCTCGCGGGAGGAACCGGTACCGAAGTCCGGGCCGGCCACCAGTACTGAACCGGCGTTGTACGGCTCCTGGTTCAGGATGAAGGAGGGGTCCTTGCGCCAGGCGGAGAACAGGGCGTCTTCGAAGCCGGTGCGGGTGATGCGTTTGAGGTACACCGCCGGGATGATCTGGTCGGTGTCAACATTGCTCTGGCGCAGCGGGACGCCGATGCCGGTGTGCTTGGTGAACTTTTCCATGGTGTTGTCCTAGGCTGCGTCGATGCGGATGGCGGCGGGTTCGGGAGCCGGTTCAAGGTCCGACGGCGAGCTGAGCGTGCCGCGCACCGCCGTGGCCGCCGCCACCACCGGGGAGACCAGGTGCGTGCGGCCGCCCTTGCCCTGGCGTCCTTCAAAGTTGCGGTTGGACGTGGAGGCGCACCGCTCCCCCGGCTCCAGCTGGTCCGGGTTCATGCCCAGGCACATGGAGCAGCCGGCAAACCGCCATTCGGCGCCGAAGTCCTTGAACACCCGGTCCAGGCCCTCGACCTCGGCTTCGAGCCGGACACGGGCCGAACCCGGAACCACCAGCATCCGGACCTTCGGGTCCTTTTCGCGGCCGCGGATGATGTCCGCCGCGGCGCGCAGGTCCTCGATGCGCGAGTTGGTGCAGGAGCCCAGGAAGACGGTGTCCACGCGGATGTCCTTCATGGGGGTCCCGGCTTCCAGGCCCATGTACTGCAGGGCGCGTTCGGCGGCCGCCTTGGCATTTTCATCACCGAAATCTGCCGGGTTTGGTACGGCCTGGGACAGGGAGACGCCCTGCCCGGGGTTGGTGCCCCAGGTGACGAACGGCTCCAGCGTGTCGGCGTCCAGGTCCACCTCGACGTCGAAGGTGGCGTCGTCGTCGGTCTTCAACGTGTTCCAGTATTCGACGGCGGCATCCCACTCAGCGCCTTCCGGCGCGTGCGGGCGGCCCAACATGTAGGCATAGGTGGTTTCGTCCGGGGCCACCATGCCGGCCCGGGCGCCGGCCTCGATGGACATGTTGCAGATGGTCATCCGCGCTTCCATGGACAGGGCGCGGATGGCGGAGCCGCGGTATTCCAGGACGTAGCCCTGCCCGCCGCCCGTGCCGATCTTCGCAATGACGGCCAGGATAATATCCTTGGCCGTGACACCGGGACGCAGCGTCCCTTCAACATTGATGGCCATGGTCTTGAACGGCTTCAGCGATAGGGTCTGGGTGGCCATGACGTGCTCCACCTCGGAGGTGCCAATGCCCATGGCCAGGGCACCGAAGGCGCCGTGTGTGGAGGTGTGGGAGTCGCCGCAGACGACGGTCATGCCCGGCTGTGTGAGGCCCAGCTGCGGGCCCACCACGTGGACGATGCCCTGTTCGGCGTCGCCCAGGCTGTGCAGCCGGACACCGAACTCCGCGCAGTTGTGGCGCAGGGTCTCGATCTGCGTGCGGCTGGTGAGATCGGCAATCGGCTTGTCGATGTCCAGGGTGGGGGTGTTGTGGTCCTCGGTGGCGATGGTCAGGTCCGGGCGGCGCAGTTTGCGGCCGGCCAGGCGCAGGCCTTCAAACGCCTGCGGGGACGTGACTTCATGGACCAGGTGGAGGTCGATGAACAGAAGGTCGGGCTGGGCGTTGGCACCTTCGCCGTCACCTTTGCGCACCACGTGTGCGTCCCAGACTTTCTCGGCCAATGTCTTTGCCATGGCCATCTCCCTTCACTGCTGTTTGGCTGATTAGTCCAACTGAATCAGGACGGCTCCGCGCTGCGCCAGCCGAAAGATTTGCATCTCAGATACTGAGACGGCAATATCATTACATGGACAATTCTAGTGGAGTCGGTGTCATTGATAAAGCGGCCCAGGTGCTCGACGCACTCGAGGCAGGACCCACCACGCTGGCGCAGCTGGTGGCCGCTACCGGACTGGCCCGGCCCACCGTCCACCGCCTCGCTTTGGCACTGGTGCACCACCGGCTGGTCAGCCGCGACATCCAGGGCCGGTTCGTCCTCGGCAGCCGGCTCGTGGAGCTTGCCTCGGCCGCCGGCGAGGACCGCCTGATCGCCTCCGCGGGCCCCGTGCTGATGCAGTTGCGCGATGCCACGGGTGAAAGCGCCCAGATCTTCCGGCGGCAGGGCGACTGGCGCGTGTGCGTCGCCTCCGCCGAACGCCCCATCGGCCTTCGCGACACCATCCCCGTCGGCACCCAACTGTCCATGAAAGCAGGCTCCGCCGCCCAGGTCCTGCTCGCCTGGGAGGACCACGACCGGCTCCTCGAGGGACTGCAGTCGGCGCGCTTCACGCCCACCGTCCTGGCAGGCGTACGACGTCGGGGCTGGGGACAAAGCCTTGGCGAACGCGAGCCCGGGGTCGCCTCCGTCTCGGCCCCCGTCCGCGGTCCGTCCGGAAGGGTGATTGCCGCCGTCTCGATTTCCGGCCCCATCGAGCGGCTGACCCGCCAGCCGGGGCGGCTGCACGCGGAAGTGGTGTGCAACGCCGGCCGGATCCTCACCGAGGCGCTGCGGAAAAACAACGACTAGCACCTTCCACTCCCCCGCCCGTTCCCGCCGCTAGGCTGTGGCCATGGACAGCTACGCAGTGTTCCTCCGCGGCATCAATGTGGGCGGAATCAATATCAAGATGGCGGACCTTCGGGACGCCCTGAAGAACTGCGGTTTTCCGGACGCAAAAACCCTGCTGGCCAGTGGAAACGTGGTGCTCTCCAGCAACCTGGACGCGGCGGCCGTCAAGCAGGAATGCGAAAAGTGCCTCCGTGCCACCTTCGGCTACGACGCATGGGTGGTGGTCCTGGATGCCGGCAGGGTGGCCCAACTGGTGGATGCCTGTCCCTATCCAGAAGACGACAAGTCCACGCACACGTACATCACCATCTCGTCGGACATCCCTAGCCTGGATGAGCTGGAAGCAGCGGGGTCGTTGCTGGAGAAGCATAACCAGCAGCGGCTGGGGCCGGAGGCCCTTGCCTGGCTCGCCCCGGTGGGCGGAACCCTTGACAGCCCCTTCAGCAAGGTCAGCTCCAAGGCGAAGTTCAAGGCGGCCACCACCACGCGGAACCTGCGCACCTTGATAAAGGTCCGTGATGCCGCGGCCGCCCTCGACGCCGGGCAGGCAAAAGGCTCCTAGCCTGGCCCTGCCTTCTTCAGCGCCTTGTTGAAGGCTGCCAGCCGGGCAATCTCCGCCTCCACCGGGGCCACCACCAGCTCCTGAGCCGCACCTGCAACGGCACTGTTGAGCCGCCGTCGGGCCCTTGCGGCACGCGCCCGTGCAGCGCCTGCCGCAATAAAGCGGCCGGTGATGGCGAGGAAGATCCCCAACACCAAGCCGAACGCGATCATCAGGGTGGGCACCGGCCATCCCTCTACGCGGGGCACTTCCGGCACCGGCAACTGCAGGTAGGCCAGCCCGGCCAGGACACCCAGCCAACCCAGGCCGCCCAGCACCGTCAGCAGCGCCAGCCACTGCGGGATGTTGAAGAGCCCCCACCACCAGGCTTTGCGGTTGGCTCCGAGATCGGTTCCGGCGATGGCCTGGTCCAGCGCGTCGGGAAGCCGGTCCCTTCCGGCCCTTGCCGTCGCCCGGATCGCCGCCCGCCAGGGTCCCGGCGCTCCCGCACTGGCCGAATCCGCAAACTCCCTGACCGCCGCATCCGTCCTGGCCCGTTCCGGGGCGCCGGCTGGCGGCAGCGATGTCCTGTTCAGCTCCGCAGGAGCGTCCCTCCGCAGGTTGAGCCGCCGCAGCGGGTCCGGCCGGAAGCGGGAGAGCCAGCGGGTTACAGGCCAGCCCGTCCTGCGCACGGACTCCAGCCGGTAGGACTGCCCCACGGCCCGTACCACGGCAGGGACGTTCGCTGCCTGGGCCAGTTCCTCAGCCAGCCTCGTCTTTGCCGCGGCACGCACCCCCGCAGCCTCCCCTTCGCCGGAAGCACGCCGCAGGTCCTCCGCCGCTTTGGTCAGATCGGCGTCCAACCGCCGGGACTGGGCCTGGCGTAGGACGGCGACCTTGCGGATGGCAGCGCGCACTTCGGGGATGCCCGCTCCCGTGACGGCCGACGAGGCAAGCACCCGCACCTGTCCCAGTCCTTCCCCTGCGAGGATCGCGTGCAGCGAGTCGAGCACCGGCTGCACATCATGCGCCGGCAGTCGGTCCACCTGGTTCAGGACCACGAGCGTGACGGCCCCGTGGGTTGCGAGGGGCGCCAGGAATCCGTTGTGGAGGGCGGCATCGGCATATTTTTGCGGGTCGAGCACCCAGACCAGGACGTCCACCATGCCCACCATCCGCTGCACGATCTCGCGGTTTGCCGCCCGGGTGGAGTCAAAGTCAGGCAGGTCCAGCAGGATCAGCCCGGTCTGTTCATCGGCGAAGCCGTCCACCGCCGCCGCTTGGTGCCGGTTTCCCACCTCCAGCCAGTCAAGGAGTGCCTCGCTCCCCGTCGCCCCCCAGACACCTGCCAGTGGTTCCGACGTCGTGGGACGGCGGGCGGCCGCCGTCGCGACTTCCGCGCCGCTAACAGCGTTGAACAGGGAGGACTTACCGCTGCCTGTCGCGCCGAAAAAGCCCACCACGGTGTGGTCGGCGGACAACGAGCGGCGGGAACTGGCGCGCTCCAGGACATCGAATGCTTCCTGCAGCGCCTCGTCCGGAACCACCCCCTCCCCCAGTTCGCGGGCGTCCTGGAGTGACTGGAGCCGGTCGTCCAGCCGCGTGGACCCCCGCGCCCCGCTATGGCGGCTCACGCCTTCTCCGCCAGCCGTGCAAGTTCCCCGGCCTGGGCAGCAAGCCGCTGCGCGAGCTCGGAATTTTCGTCCGGCAGGCGCTGCAGGAACTTCTGCTGTTCATCCTCCAGCAGTTGTTGGCAGCGCGCCGCCAGGTCCTCGCGGGCCTTGTCCGCCATGCGGCGCACCGCGTCCTCGCCGAAAACGGCCTCCAGCAGGCGCTGGCCCACGACGGCGGTGCCGCCCGCGACGCCGATCTCAAGACCGGTCAGTCCGGCTGTCATGGAGAACACCACGATCATCAGCGCGGCACCGAGCCCGTTGATGCCAAAGGACAACCAGCGGGCCTGAGTGCGCTTGCCCTGCCCTTCCGTGCGGATCAGCTCCATCAATGCTTCCTGCCAGGCCCGGATTTCGGCCGCCGCCCGATCGGCGAAGTCCGGCGTGGTACCGGACAAATCGTCCAGGCCCAGCAACTGGCGGCCGGCCGGATCCGACCGCCACCGCCGGTCGGTGTCGTCTGCAGCGTTGGCTGCTTCATCAACGATCACTGCCTGCAGCCCGGTCTCGATGGCCGCCTCAACCCGGACCGCCGGAGCCGGCTCACCCCGGAAGAAAGCGCCCAGGCGGTCCCTGAACCGCCCCACGTTCTGCTCAAGCGTCCGGAAGAACTCGCCGGTGCCCACAAAGTCCTGCCAGCGCGCCAGGACCTCGCCGCGAAGCAGCGCGCCGTCCCGGGTGGCATCGAGGATCCGGGTGGCCGCGTCACCGTAGGCTGCCACGGCATCCGCTTCGAGCCGTGCAGCTGCCCTTTCCTGTTCACGGACGGCGTCCGCGATGTCCGTGATGCGCTGGGCCAGTGCGCGGACGGCGCCGTTCAGGGTCCGACGTGCGACGTCGGCTCTGCCAGCGGCGTCGGCGGCCAGCGACGAGAGCCACCCGTGCAGCTCGTCCACGGTTCCCGCAGGCAGCATGCCGCCTTGGTCCAGGACGGTTTCCTGGATTACGAAGAGGCGGCTTGCCGAGAGTCCTTCACGGTCGAGAAGTCCCCTGAGGTCCTGGCTCACCTCGGCCTCGGCGCCCTGCGGCACACGGTCCAGCACCACCGCAACGGTGATGTCCCTGGAAGCGGCGTCCAGGAGCAGCTTCCAGGGCACGGCGTCCGCGTACCGGTTGGCTGTGGTGACAAATACCCATAGGTCCGCCGCGGCCAGGAGCTGCCCTGCCAGCAGGCGGTTTTGGTCGGAGATGGAGTCGACGTCGGGGGCGTCAAGGAGGGCGATGCCGGCAGGCACGGCAGGATCGGCCAGCAGCACCAGCGAGTCGATGGCAGTGTTTGCCGCGCCGGTCCGGACCGTGGGTACGGGGCTGGCCGCCAGGGTTCCGCGGATCCGGCTCAGTCCCGGCAGGACGCGCTGGCCTTCAAACCAGCCCGCCTCAGCGGGATTGTGCAGCAGGATGGGCTGGCGGGTGGTGGGGCGGATGGCGCCTGCGCGGGTCACGGGGTGCCCCACGAGCCCGTTCACCAGCGTGGATTTCCCGGCGCCGGTGGAACCGCCGACGACGGCGAGCAGCGGGGCGTCCAGGCTGCGGTACCGGGGAAGGACGTAGTCATCAAGTTGCGCTCTTGCAGCCGACGTTTCCCTCCGCGCCTGCTCCGCACCCGGCAGGGCCAGCGGCAGCGCGACGTCGTCCAGGCCGTCACGGACCTCCTCCAGCAGCGTCACCGCCGCCGCAGCCTGCGGTGCCGTCTGGGCGGGGCGGTGGTGCTCGTTGTGGGAGGTCACAGCAACATCATGCCAGTTCAGGATTCCTTGGGCGCTGGCGCGGCGCGTCCCCCACAGTCTTGCACTCCCCGCCTGAAGGACAACTCCCCACTAAAGGACGAGGGGTCTTGTCCATCTACAGGGGATTCCAGCAACCGGCATTGGGGGGAAACAAAAATGGCCCCGGGCTATTGCCCGGGACCATTTTCGATGGTGACCCCAGCGGGATTCGAACCCGCGTTACCGCCGTGAGAGGGCGGCGTACTAGGCCGCTATACGATGGGGCCAGGTACTTTCAACAGCATTTCCGCTGCTCAAGCTCAGTGAGTATTTCACACACTTTGCTTTGGTTTCAAATCGGCGAACCGAGTGGAAACCTCCTGTTTGGCCGCTGAAATCAGCGTTCAAATCAGAGCTGGGATACCAGGACTCGAACCTAGAATGACGGTACCAGAAACCGTAGTGTTGCCAATTACACCATATCCCAATGGTACTTTCGGGCCGGTTTTCAGGGCGTTCTCCCTGCTCCGTGCGCCTCAGCACGAGAAATTACTTTACCCGAGACTTTCGGCTGGCACAAATCGGCATCCGCGCCCCCGGTGGCCCGGCCAAAGCAATCCATCAAAACCCTTGCCGTCCCTCCAGCCCTGTGGTTACTCTCGAGTAAGTTACCCATCGGTAACAACCTCCCCGCCCTACCCACCGGGCACCCATGAGGAAAACGGGAACGCCTTACCAACCACGGTTCACACCGCCGGGCAGCGCCGTCCAGCGGAGAGTTAGGAAGTGTCAGCGTTGACAACCCGCACAGCAACCATCGCAGCAGCCAAACCTCGAATCCGCTCCCAGTCCACCGCCATCATCGTCCTGTCCCTCTTGTTGGTTCTCTTTCTTGCCTTCTACACCTATCTCACAGGCCAGATCTCCAACGGTGCCGCACAGCTCATGGATGGAGCTGAGCAGGCCGCCGCAGGAGCTGCCCAGCTCAAAGACGGTTCGGGCCAGCTGGCCACTGGCGCCGGGGCAGCCAACCAGGGAGCGGTGCAGGTCAAGGACGGCGCCGTCAAAGTCAAGGACGGCAGCACCGCATTGAACGCGGGCGCGGCGGAACTGCAGACGGGTGCCGGGAAGATCTATACCGGAGTCCGCGACCAGCTCGCGCCGGGGGTGGACAAGCTGCACGCAGGCACCACCAAGCTGCAGAATGATGTCCTGAACAAGCTTGTTCCGGGCGTCTACCAGGTGGACGACGGCGCCAAGAAGCTGCAGGCGGGCGCCGTCGCCCTGTCCGCGGCACTGACCCCCACTCCTGCTGGAAACGCCCCCAACAACCTTGCGGACGGGGCTGGCCAGTTGGCTGCCGGCACCAACCAGCTCGCAGCGGGAGCCGGACAACTGGATGCCGGGGCCGGCAGCCTGAGCGCCGGCACTGGGGCGCTCAAGAGCGGAACAGCGCAGCTGAAGGGTTACCCGGGTGCGGGCAATGATCCCACCAAGGGCGACGGGCTGGCCGCGCTCAGCCAGGGGCTGGACCAGCTTGAAGCGGCGGCGAACGGCCCCCAGGGCCTGGTGCCGCTTGCGGTGATCAAGGACCAGATTGCCAAGCTGGCCGACGGCGGGCGGAGGGCCTACGCGGGGGCAGGGCAGCTCGATGCGGGGGCAGCAAAGCTGAACGACGGCGCCGCGCAGCTCAAGGCCGGAACGGACAAGTTGAACACGGGAGCCGGCCAGTTGAACGACGGCGCAGGCCGGTTGAAGGCAGGCTTCGCCACCCTGGCGGAGAAGCTCAATGCGACGGACCCGCAGAATCCAGGCGTGGTGCTGGGCACCACCATGCTGGCGGAGGGCACCACAAAGATCCGCGTGGGCATGGACGGTGTCCCAGGCAACCCGGACAGCCCCGGCCTGATCTACGCAGCGAACAGCCTGCAAGATGGCACCACCAAACTCAGCGCGGGAGTTAACGGCGACGGCGACCCGGCCAACCCTGGCCTGCTGGCCGGAACCCAGGCGCTCTCCGACGGCACGGTAACCCTAAGCCAGGGCACAGGCCAGCTGCAGTCCGGTTCCGCTAAGCTCGCTGACGGCACGGGGCAGCTGGCAGACGGCAACGGCAAACTGGACGACGGATCAGGCAAACTGGCCGAGGGTGCCGGCAAGCTGGCGGACGGCAACTCAAGGATCGCTGCCGGAACCGAGGAACTGCACACGAAGGTTGCGGCTGTCTCGCCGTCGTCGTGGCTCAACAGCCCCGCAATCGCGCTGCTGCTCGTGGCACTGCTGGTGGCTGCCGCCGTCGCCGCCTACCTGGTCCTTCGCCGACGGGCAGTTGGCCTCAAAGCCGCCTGACGGGCATCAAACCAGTTGACCTGATGGCCGCGGTCCTTTGCGAAGGGCCGCGGCCGACGGGTTTATGCCAGCAGCTGGCCTATGGCAGCAGCTGATTCAGGGAAGCCACCATGCCGCCGTCGAAGTCCTCCACGACCTCGCCCGAACGGTTGAGCCACACGCCTACCAAACCTGCAGCCGTGGATCCCTCAGCATCAAGCAGCCGGTTGTCGCCCACATAGAGCGTCTCGCCGGGGGCAGTGCCCAGCAGCCGGACGCCTTCCAGGTACATTGCCGGATTCGGCTTGGCGACGCCCAGGGTGTCGGTGCCCACCAGGTGGGTGACCCGCTCCAGTCCGGCACCGTCCAGCTTGGCCCGCTGGTAGTCGTGGACGTTGTTGCTCACGGCACCGTAAGGAATGCCCGCGGCGTCGAGAATGTCCAGCAGGGGCAGCACGTCGGGAAATGGTTTGACGTATGCGGGCTGCTTCTCCATATAGGCGCTCAGCCACCGGTGTGATTCCTCGCCGTCGGCAAGTTCCACACCGAAGTGCCCCAGGGCGGCCCGCCCCCGGAGCAGGCGCTGTTCGTTGAACGTCAGCTCCCCCGCAAGGTAGCGGTCGTAATAGTGCGTGGTTTCGTGCGTGAAGATGCGCCCAAAGTGTTCCCACCCGGCCTGGTCCAGGCCGGGCAGGAGGTGTTCGCTGACCTCGCGCAGGGCGGTGGTCATGGAGTACTCAAGGTCCACCAGGGTGTCATCGATGTCGAACAGGACGCCCCGGACCACCCCGAACGGCGTATTCAGGGCGGCGGCACGTGCCGGGCTGGGGGCGGCCATCAGCCGCGGAAGGCGCGAAGCCGGCGCAGTGAGGACTCCTTGCCCAGGATCACCATGGACTCGAACAGCGGCGGCGACACGCGGCGGCCGGAAACAGCCGTCCGCACGGGGCCGAAGGCAAGCCGCGGCTTGATCCCCATGTCCTCCACCAGGGCCTGCTTGAGGGCAGCCTGGATGTCCTCCGCGGTCCAGTCCTCAACCGACTCCAATGCGGCAATGGCGGCGTCCAGCACCTCGGAAAGGTTGGCCGAGAGTCCCTTGCGGGCGTCATCGGCAATATCGATGGCGTCGTCCGCCTTGAACAGGAACGCCAGCATCTCCGGCGCCTCACCCAGCAGGGTGATGCGCTCCTGGACCAGCGGTGCGGCCTCGGTGAGGATCTCTTCCTCGCGGTCGGTGAGGATCTCCCCCACCAGGCCCGCCTCGCGCAGGTAGTGCGCCACGCGGTCGCGGAACACCTTGGGCTCGAGCATCCGGACATGGGTGCCGTTGATGGCCTCGGCCTTCTTGAGGTCGAAGCGTGCGGGGTTGCCCAGGACGTCGTGGATGTCGAAGTGCTGCACGAGCTGCTCCACGGTGAAGATGTCCTCGTCCGCGCTGAGGGACCAGCCCAGCAGCGACAGGTAGTTCAGCAGCCCTTCGGGAATGAAGCCCCGCTCGCGGTGCAGGAAGAGGCTGGACTCTGGATCGCGCTTGGAGAGTTTCTTGTTGCCCTGTCCCATGACGTAGGGCAGGTGGCCGAACTCCGGCATGTACTCGGCCACGCCAATGGCGTACAGCGCCCGGTACAGGGCCACCTGGCGGGGCGTGGAGCTGAGCAGGTCCTCGCCGCGCAGCACGTGGGTGATGCCCATCAGGGCGTCATCCACCGGGTTGACCAGGGTGTACAGCGGCGCGCCGTTGGCCCGGACCACCGCGAAGTCGGGCACGGATCCGGCTTTGAAAGTGATCTCGCCGCGCACCAGGTCGGTGAAGGTGATGTCCTCGTCCGGCATGCGCAGGCGGAGGACAGCCTGCCGGCCCTCCGCCCGGTACTGGGTAAGCTGCTCCTCCGTCAGGTGCCGGTCAAAACCGTCGTAGCCAAGCTTCGGGTCCCGGCCCGCGGCACGGTGACGTGCCTCGATCTCCTCCGGGGTGGAGAAGGACTCGTAGATGAATCCGCCCTCATGCAGCCGCTTGATGACGTCCTGGTAGATGTCGCCGCGCTGGGACTGACGGTAGGGCTCGTGCGGGCCGCCCACTTCCACGCCCTCGTCCCAGTCGATGCCCAGCCACTTCAGCGCGTCCAGCAGCTGGTGGTAGCTCTCCTCGCTGTCCCGTGCCGCGTCCGTGTCCTCAATCCGGAAGACCAGCGTGCCCTTGGTGTGGCGCGCGTAGGCCCAATTGAACAGGGCCGTGCGGATCAGTCCGACGTGCGGGGTACCCGTGGGTGAGGGGCAGAAACGGACGCGGACGGGCGTTTCGGCAGTGACGGGCGGAATGGAGGCGGCAGGTGACGAAGAAGCGATACTCATAGTGGCTTCAACTTTACCCGCCTGGCCGGGCCCGGCCTCCCGCCCGGCAGGACGGTGCCCGGGACAGCGTTACCGGCGGACGATGGGGTTGGACAGCCGCCCGATGCCCTCGATTTCCACCTCGAAGCGGTCGCCTTCCTTGACCAGGCCCACGCCTGCGGGTGTCCCGGTCATGATCACATCGCCGGGCAGCAGGGTGAAGGCCTGCGACACCAGCGACACGAGTTCGCGCACGCCGCGGATCATCTGGCTGGTGCTGCCGTCCTGGCGCACCTCGCCGTTGAGCCGGCCCTGGATCTGCAGGTCCTCCGTGTCCAGGTCGGTCTCGATCCAGGGACCCAGCGGGGCGGAGGTGTCAAAGCCCTTGGCACGGGTCCACTGCAGGTCGGTCTTCTGGACGTCGCGGGCAGTAAGGTCGTTGCCGCAGGTGTAGCCAAAGATGACGTCGTCCACGCGCTCTTCCGGCACGTCCTTGCAGATGCGGCCGATGACCACGCAGAGTTCGGCTTCGAACGAGACCTCTTCGGAGAACTCGGGCAGCACCACCGGATCATTCGGGCCCACGACGGCAGTGTTGGGCTTGAGGAACAGCAGCGGCTGGGCCGGCACTTCGTTGCCCAGTTCCTTGGCGTGCTCCACGAAGTTCCGGCCCACGCCGATCACCTTGCTGCGCGGAATGATGGGTGCAAGCAGCCGGACGTCCTCCAGCTTGTGGCGCACGGAGGTGCGCTCCACGCCATTGAAGAAGGGGTCGCCGTGGATGACAGTGATTTCCTCACTGCCGGGTTCACCTTCCACGACGCCGTACAGGGGATCGGAATCGACTACAAACCTGGCAATACGCATGGCTCCTACCCTACCGTCCCGCCGCCGTCGTCCTGCCCGCCATTCCCGCCGCGCAGGTAGGAAAGCTGCGCCGCCACGGACAGTTCCGCGGCCCGCCGGACGGAAGGCTCGACGTCGGCATAGACGGCGTCAGCCACCTCCCCTACGGACGCGTCCCGGCCCAGCCGGTGCAGCGCCGCGCGGATCTGCGCCAGCCGTTCCTCCCGGTGGCTCCGGTAGCTGCGGACGATGCCTTCAAGGGACGGCAGCACCGGCCCGTGCGCCGGCAGGACGGTTGCGGGGCCCAGCGCCGCCATCCGGTCCAGGGACGCGAGGTAGTCACCCAGCGTGCCGTCCGGGTAGTCGAGGACGGTTGTCCCCCGCCCAAGGACGGTATCACCGGTCAGCACCGCACCGGACTCCCCGTCTGCGGGCAGGTGGAAGCAGACGGAGTCCGATGTGTGGCCAGGCGTGGCAAGCACAGCGATCTCCAGCCCCGCCGCCCTGATCAGCTCGCCGTCCTGGAGCGGGTCTCCCCCACCATGGCAGTGGAGTGGGTCCGCTGCGCGGACCGGCGCCCCTGTCAGCTGGTGCAGGCGGGCAGCACCCGCGGTGTGGTCGGCGTGCCGGTGGGTCACCAGGACGAGCTCGACGGCGCCGGCACCGGCGAGTGCCGCCAGGTGCGTTTCGTCCCGGGGCCCCGGGTCCACCACCACTGTGCGCGGGTGGCCGGGGGCGCGCAGGATGTACGAATTGGTACCGTCCAGGCTCATGGGCCCGGGGTTGGGGGCAAGGATGAACTGGGTGAGGCCGGAGCTGCGCTGCAGGGTGGGGCCGGAATCAGAGGTCACGACCCCATCCTTGCATGCAGGGCCCCTGCAATTTAGGTCGGCGGCTCCCAGCCTGTGCCCTTCACCGCAGCGGCGGAATAGAACGCCCGCAGCCCGGAGTTGGCACCCAGTGACAGCACTACGATCACCACCAGGAAGCCTGATACCTCCCATGAGCACAGCAACACTCGCAGACCTTCTCGCCCAGGCGGACACGGACGGCCACGACCATTCCGCAACCGAGAAGGCCACCGGCCTCCTGCACATCCACAACCACGCCACCGGCAGCATCGTCTGGTTCCCCACGTGGAAGAAATTCCGCGAAACGGCTGACTGGACGGAAGCTGTTTCCGGGATCACCGCGGAATTGGATGCGGCCTCCGCACCTGCGGACCAGGCCGGCGCGGCCATCCTGGCCGCCGACCTGGAGGCCCTGCTGGAGCAGGCGTCCCGGTCCGGCGACGCCAGCGTGTTCGTACAGGAAAACCTCACCCGCCACCTGACCAGGGCCTGGGCCGTGGGCGACGCCGTGACCAAGGCCAACAACAAAGACCTGTTCGGTGCCGGCGCCACGCCCTCCGTCTACGCCGGTTACCCGTACGACGTCTACGCCCAGGACGGCGGCGTTTTTGCCACCACGCTCTGGAACGACCTGATCGATGCCCGCCGCAACCGGGCCCTGGCGGAGGAAGCTGCCCGCAAGGCACTCAAGCCGGTCTCGCGCAAAGCCATGAAGAACGCCGCCCGGAAGGCAGCGCGGCGCTGACCACCCGCCGTCGGCGGAAACGCAGAACGGCGCCTGCCGGACCTAAATCCGGCAGGCGCCGTCGTACTTAAGACGCCTGACTATGCCAGGCGGGTGAGCCAGCCGTGGGTGTCCGGTTCCGCGCCGGTCTGGATGCCCAGGAGCCTTTCGCGGATGGCCATGGTCACCTCGCCTGCCTTGGCGTCCTCGGAGCCGATGAACTCGGTGGCGTCCTTGAGGACCCCGATGGGGGTGATGACCGCTGCGGTGCCGCAGGCAAACACCTCGGTGATCTCGCCGGAGGCCACGCCGTCGCGCCATTCGTCCAGGGTGATTTTGCGCTCGGCCACCTTGCGCCCCATGTCCTTGGCCACCTGGATCACGGACATCCGGGTGACGCCTTCCAGGATGGTGCCGGTGAGCGCGGGCGTTGCCAGCGAACCGTCCTTCAGGACGAAGAACACGTTCATGCCGCCGAGCTCTTCCACCGCGTTGTCGTTGGCCTGGTCCAGGAACAGCACCTGCTTGCAGCCGTTGGCTTCCGCTTCCTGCTGGGCGATCAGCGAAGCTGCGTAGTTGCCGCCGCACTTTGCGTCGCCGGTGCCGCCGCGGCCGGCGCGGGCGTACTGGCGGGAGATCCAGATGGAGACGGGCTTGAGCTCGCCGCCGAAGTAGTTGCCGGCGGGCGAGGCGATCACCCGGAAGGACACCTCACGGGCAGCCCGGACACCCAGGAAGGCCTCGGTGGCGATCATGAAGGGCCGCAGGTACAGGGCTTCGCCGTCGCCCGAGGGCACCCATTCCTTGTCGGCGGCCACCAGTTCGCGGATGGCGCTGAGGAAGTACTCGGCCGGTAGTTCGGGCAGGGCCAACCGGCGGGCTGACTTGTTCAGGCGCGCCGCGTTGGCCTCGGGACGGAAGGTCCAGACGGAGCCATCGGCATGCCGGTAGGCCTTGAGTCCCTCGAAGATCTCCTGGCCGTAGTGGAAGACGGCGGCGGAGGGGTCCAGGACGATCGGACCGTAGGGTTCGATCCGGGCATCGTGCCAGCCGCCGTTGCCGTCCGCGTCCACGCTGTAGTCGACGATGGCGGTGTGGTCGGTGAAGTAGTTGCCAAATCCCGGGTTCGCCAGGATGGCTGCACGCTCTTCGGCGGACTTCGGGTTCTCCGAGGGCTGCCGGGTGAATTCGACGCCATGGGCGGTCTGAGTCATGGTTCCTCCACGATCGGCCGCCCGCGGTTCAGCGCTGAACAACGAGGCGGCATTTGGTGATTCGAGACAAGCTTACGCCCGAAGCCGGCGGCAACCTGCCGGGGCAGTTGCAGCTACAGGCCGGCGGCGATGGCGTCGCCGATTGCGCTGGTGCTGCGCACGGTTCCGTCGCGCTTTTCGACGTCGGCAACCACTGCGGTTTCGATCTTCCGGGCGGCTCCGGGGTAGCCCAGGTGGTCCAACAGGAGCGCGGCGGAGAGGATGGCCGCGGTGGGGTCCGCCTTGCCCTGGCCGGCGATGTCCGGCGCGGAACCGTGGACCGGCTCGAACATGGACGGTGCGGTGCGGTCCATGTTGATGTTGCCGGAGGCGGCCAGGCCGATCCCGCCGGTGACGGCCGCGGCAAGGTCGGTGATGATGTCGCCAAACAGGTTATCGGTGACGATCACGTCGAAGCGGGACGGGTCCGTGACCATGAAGATGGTGGCGGCATCAATGTGCAGGTAGTCGTGGGTGACCTCAGGGAATTCCTGCGCAACGGCTTCGACCGTGCGCTTCCACAGGTGCCCGGCGTAGACCAGGACATTGTGCTTGTGGACCAGCGTGACGTGCTTGCGCTCCCTTGCACTGGCGCGGCGGAACGCGTCGCGGACCACCCGCTCCACGCCGTGGGCGGTGTTCAGGGACACCTCCGTGGCGACCTCGTGCGGGGTTCCGGCCCGGAGGCTGCCGCCGTTGCCGACGTAGGGGCCCTCGGTTCCTTCGCGCACCACGATGAAGTCGATTGTGCCGGGGTTGGCCAGCGGGCTGCCGACGGTGCCGTAAAGCCTCGAGGGCCGCAGGTTGACGTAGTGGTCCAGGCTGAAACGGAGCTTGAGCAGCAGTTCACGCTCGATGAGTCCGGATGGGATGCGGGTGTCGCCCGGGGCAGCGCCCACGGCGCCGAAGAGGATGGCGTCGCGCTTCTTCAGGTCTTCCAGGACGTGGTCCGGGAGGGTTTCCCCCGTGGCCAGCCAGTGCCCGGCGCCCAGTTCGTAGTGCGTCGACTTGAGCTCCACACCCTCCGCGGCCACCGCCTTTTCCAGGACTTTGAGGGCCTCGGCGATGACCTCGGGGCCGATGCCGTCGCCGGGAATTACTGCAAGATCGATGGAGGATGCGCTCATGTTTTCAGGGTAGCCAAGACATCCATATGGTGGTCAAGCTGTCTCAACCTTTGGACACGAGCGCATCGCCCCAGCGTTTTGCTACTCCGCGGGTTCCTCGAATTTGGGGAACACAGGCGTGGGAGCGGGCAGTGCAGCGCCCGGAACAATGGGGGTGGCAATCGCGGTGAACAGCCGTGCATCGCCTTCCGGCTGGCCGAGCGCATCGAGGAGCTTGGCGGTGGCGTTCGGCATCACCGGCTGGGCCAGGATGGCCACGATCCGCAGTACCTCCAGCGTCACATACAGCACCGTGTTCATGCGTTCGACGTCGGTCTTCCGCAGCACCCAGGGCGCCTGCTCGGCGAAGTAGGCGTTGGTGTGGTGCAGTACGCCCCAGATGGCCTCCAGGGCGCGGCTGAATTCCTGCTTGTCGAAGGCGGCGCGGGCTGCGTCCAGCAGACCGTTGGCCTGGGCCAGGATGGCGTCGTCCTCCGCAGTGAACGCACCGGGCGTGGGCACGGCAGCGCCGCAGTTCTTGGCCACCATGGACAGCGACCGCTGGGCCAGGTTGCCGAAGTTGTTGGCCAAGTCGGAGTTCATCCGGCCCACAATGGCGTCGTGGTTGTAGCTGCCGTCCGCCCCAAACGGGACCTCGCGCAGGAAGAAGAACCGCACCTGGTCCAGGCCGTAGCGGGCCACGAAATCCGCCGGGGCCACTACGTTGCCCAGGGATTTGGACATCTTGACGCCGTTGTTGTGCAGGAAGCCGTGGATCATTACCCGTTTGGGCAGCTCCAGTCCGGCGCTCATCAGGAAGGCAGGCCAGTAGATGGCGTGGAACCGGGAGATGTCCTTGCCGATGATGTGCACGTCGGCGGGCCAGAACTTCCGGAACTTCTCCGAGTCCACGTCCGGGTAGCCCACGCCGGTGAGGTAGTTGGTCAGCGCATCCACCCACACGTACATGACGTGCTTGTCGTTGCCGGGTACGGGAACACCCCAGTCGAAGGTGGTGCGGCTGATGGACAGGTCCTCCAGGCCGCGCTTGACGAAGCTGATGACCTCGTTGAAGCGGTACTGCGGGGCGCCGAACTCCGGGTGGGACTCGTAGAGGGCCAGCAGCTTGTCCTGGTAGGCGGACAGCCGGAAGAAGTAGCTCTCCTCCGCCGTCCACGTCACCTCGGTGTCCGTCTCTTTCGAGTAGCGCACGCCGTCGTCCTTCACCACCGTCTCATCCTCGGCGTAGAAGGCTTCGTCCCGGACGGAATACCAGCCCTCGTACTTGTCGAGGTAGATGTCGCCGTTGGCTTCCATCTTCTTCCAGATGGCCTGTGACGCCGCGTAGTGGTCGGCGTCGGTGGTGCGGATGAACCGGTCGTAGCTGATGCCGAGGGCCGAGTGCGCCGCCTGGTAGATCTCCGCGTTCCGGTCCACCAACTCCTTGGGGGTGATGCCTTCCTTCTCCGCCGTCTGGGCAATCTTCATGCCGTGCTCGTCGGTGCCGGTCAGGAACATCACGTCATAACCGTCCAGCCGCTTGAAGCGCGCCATGGCGTCGGTGGCAATGTACTCGTAGGCGTGTCCAATGTGCGGCACGCCGTTGGGGTAGGTGATGGCCGTGGTGATGTAGAACGGCGTTTTCTCTGGAGCAGTCACGGTTGGACGGTTACCTTCGGTGCAGTGGAGTGGGCTAGATCAGTTCTGTCAGGGTATCGCTCAACCGGACCAGTTCGTGGTCGTGCGAGGCCACCAAGACGGCGATGCCGTCGGAGGTGGTGTCCTTCAGGATGCTGATGATGCGGTTGGCTGAGGCCCGGTCCAGCGAGGCGGTGGGCTCGTCCACCACCAGCACCCTGGTGCCCAGGATCAGTGCACGGGCGATGGCCACGCGCTGCCGTTCACCGCCGGACAGCTGGGCGGGACGGTGCCGCATGCGTCGTCCCAGGCCCACCAGGTCCAGCAGGTCCTTGGCCATGTCGCGGCGCTGGTCCACTTCGCCGTCGGGGACGGCGGGCAGGAGCACGTTCTCGAGGGCGCTCATGCCGTCGATAAGGGCGCCGCCCTGGTCCACGTAGCCAATGAGGGCACGACGGCGGTCGGCGATTTCATCGTCGCCCATGCTTTCGAGCGAATCGCCTTCCCAGAAGACGCGGCCCGACGTCGGCAGGGTAAGTCCCGCGCCGACGGTCAGGATGCTGGTCTTGCCGGAGCCGCTTCGGCCGGCGACGCAGTGCATCTCGCCCGAGTGCAGGGTCAGGTCGAAGCCCTCCACCACGCTTACAGCCTCGGCACCGCCCTTGCCGCCGCCGTAGCGGATGGTGATGTCGCGCATCTCCAGCGGGGTGGCGTGGTCTGCCGACTTGACGATGGTGTTGGCCCGGGTCTGCAGGGGGACCTCATTGGAGCCGCTCCTGCGGCTGCGCTGGACGTTCGTCGGGTTTGTCATTGGACCACTTTCGTTGCAATCGGTATCCAGCAAATTACAGCCACCAGCCCGGCCACGGCAGCCCAGATGGCTGCATAGGGGGCCAGCAGCAGGCCGATGCCCAGGGCGCCCAGCACGCCCAGCGGCAGGGCCACGGTTCCCACCAGCGCGTTTTCGAACAACCGGACCTGGCGGAGCATGTCCGGGTTCCAGCCCATGGCCTGGAGGATGCCCAGGTACTGCCGCTTGGCGTTGAGCTCGAACCGGCCGGTGACCAGGGTCAGCACCAGGCCCACGGCAACCCCGGCGACCGCCAGCAGGATGCTGGGCAGCGTCACGCTGGCTGCGGCCAGGCCGCTGAGGGCGCTGGCGCCGGCTGCCCGCGGGATGTCGATCAGCAGCGAGATCAGCCCGCCCACGGCGGCACCGAAGACGCCGACCGCGACAGCCAGGGACAGCGTGTTGAACTTGTTGGTGCTCAGCTGCCGGTTGGCGAAGGTCAGCGGGGAATCGACCTGGATGAGCCGTTCGTCATGCTGCGGCTCCTGGTCGATCACGTCGCGGTGGCGCAGCTGCTGGGCGGCAAAGAGGGCCGCGCCGCAGTACAGGACCAAGACGGCGGCACACACCAGCGCTGTGGCAAGGCTCCAGCTCAGCAGGCTAAGCACAATCCCGGCGGCGGCGAGCAGCACGGCTCCCACGCCGAATTCCTCAAGCACCCAGCTGCGGATCCGCCGCTGGGTCCAGCCCATGGCCCGCAAGGTGCCCGCTTCGCTGCGGCGCTTCCGGATGTAGCTGACGGTCGATGCGCCCGTCAGCAGGGCTGCTCCGCACAGCGTCAGGAAGAGCAGGGTGATGTTGGTTCCGGACAATGCTCCGGTGACGGCATCGGCCGCGTTCTGCCGGACCCAGGACTGCTGGACCGTGCCCAGGGCCGATTCCTTGCCGGCTCCGTCCTTGGAGTAGCCGGGGACGAAGATGCTGGTGTCCTCGCGGGCCGAACCGGCCACCACGGTGGCGTCCAGGCCCATGTCCCGGATCTCGGCGGCGAGCTTCTCCACCTCGGGCTGGGCGTCCTTCCAGCTGCCCGGCGCCTTGGCGCGGACGCGTACGGCGTCGATGACGGCCGCGTTCTGCTTGTAGCCACGCGCCGCTGCGAGGCCGTAGAAGTCGGTAATGGCACCGGCGGACTGGCTGGCGAGTCCTGTGGCACTCAGCGACGGCTTCAACTGTGCCTCGGGAACGTCCTTCCCGGCAGCATCCTTGACCAGGGTGAACGGGGTGGGGTCGTACCCGCCCAGCGGAAGCTTGTTGACGTCGCCCGAGGCTGCCTCCACGGCAGCGGGGTCGAACGTGCCGTAGACCATGGGCAGCGGCTGGGCAGCCTGCTGCTGGCCGGTGGACAGGTTGTCCCGGTAGGACCGCTCGTCCACCGGGTCGCGCTGGGTCTGGTCAACGGGCGCGCCGTTGGACGCCTTGTCCGGCAGGCGGTTGACGGTGACCCATTCTCCCGGCACGGCCGTCTTGTCCACTGCGCCGTTGGAGGCGGTGCCGCCATCGGTGTACTTGGGTGCGCCGGCGAAGTTGGTGCTCCACTTGGCCGGCGTGTACAGGCCCGGGTTGAAGTTGCCGTTGGCCCCCAGCAGGGAGGAGTGGTCGGTCGAACCCGGCCACGACAGCGTGAAGGGGTCCTTGGAGACAAAAGGCAGGTAATCCTTGCCCAGGGACTTCGAAACGGTACCGACGTCCTTGACCACCTTGCCGGCGTCGTCAATTTCCTCGATCTTGACGTTGTACTTCAGGTCCAGCGACGTGCCGGAACGAACGATCAGCGGAACCGCCTGGGAGGCGCTGGTCAGCTGGCCGGTGCGCTTGGCCTGCTGGTACTGGGTCATCAGGGGTGCCCAGTACTTAAGCTTGACGCCCAGGAAGTCGGGGCCTTCCTTGAGCTGGTCCATGCTGATGCCGCTGGTGAAGAGGCCTTCCAGGTAGCGGCCCACAGCGCCGGCGTCACGTGCGTCGGCCGGCGGCGCCTTCTCCAGCGGAGCCAGGAAGTCACCGGCCGAGCCAAGCAGCGCACGCTCGGCGGCGGGGTCCACGGCAACCACGGACTCGGTGACCTCAGGGGCGAGCGGCAGTGCCACGGAAAGGTTGAAGAGGTTGTGCTCGGAGCCGCCTGCCGGGGCAGGGAACTTGATGCCGGTCTCCCCTGCCGGCGCGGCAATTCGGATGCTGCTGCCGCCGGCCGCCTTCTCCTCCACGAGCTTGGCCTTGCCAAGGGTTCCTTCGGCGGTGGTCTTGAACAGCGTCTGCTCGGAGCTGCCGTCGGAGCTGACGGCGCTGGCCGTGAGCCGGTACTTCTTGGCGGAGTCGGTCAGCACGGATTCGGCTGCAGGCCACTTGTCCGGGGCGGTGGCACCGGCGGCCTGGTCGGAGGTGGCGGTGCCGGCCAGGCCGGCGTTGTAGCCCAGGTAGTCCATGGCGTCGAGGCGGGGCGTTTCCAGGTTCTGCGTGACGCGGGAAACCAGGCTGATCGGGGCGGCCACGGAGGTGCCGGACAGCTTCCTGATGGAGTCCAGCTGGTCGAAGCCGATGCCACCGGCGCCATTGGCGATTTCCGGCTGCAGGAGTGCCCCGGAGGGAGCCTTGGCCTGGACCAGGATGTCGTAGAGCCCCCTTGAGTTTTCATCGACTGTCCGGTTGAGCGCAGCCTGTGACTGGCTTTGGACGAGGACCGACAAGCACATGGCTGCGATCAAGATGGCCGCGGTCAACAGCAGCACCCTGCTTCTGATGAACCTCTGGACGGCGTTCATGGAACTCCCTGAAACCTGGATTGCGTGCGCACACGTCCATCCGCCCGGGCAGACGTGGACAATGACGGACGGATGTGCAAAAGGTATTGGCCGGTCTGCCGGCTACGGTCCTGAATCAGGACTTAGCCATTGTAAGCAGACCGGCCAATCATATGTGGCTCCGCCTGGACGTGCCCTTGCGGAGGAGCGGTTTACGGCGTTTCGGCCGGTGTGTCGCGCTGGTCCTGCCGCGCTAGTCTTCCAGGTCCACTTCCCGGACCATTTCGGCGCCGATGCCCGCCTTGATGGCATCCAGCACCTGCTGGGGAACGGAGCTGTCGATGGTCAGCAGCGCCAGGACCTGGCCGCCCTCGTTGGAGCGGGCCACCTGCATGCCGGCGATGTTGATGTTGTTCATGCCCAGGATGTGGCCGATGGTTCCGATGACGCCGGGGCGGTCGGTGTAGGCAACCACCACGAGGTGCTCGCTGATTGGGATCTCAACCTCAAAGCCATTGATGCCCACCAGCTTCTCGATCTGCTTGGGTCCGGTCAGGGTGCCGGACACGGAGATCTGGCTGCCGTCGCTGAGGGCGCCGCGCAGGGTCAGGACGTTGCGGTAGGACTCGGTCTCCGGGGTGGTGATCAGGCGGACGTTGATGCCGCGCTGCTCGGCGATGACCGGTGCGTTGACGTAGGACACCTGCTCGGTCACGACGTCGGCGAAGATGCCCTTCAGTGCCGCGAGTTCCAGGACCTTGACGTCGAGGGAGGAGATCTCGCCGGCCACTTCGACGTCGAACTGGGTCAGGGAGGCGTGGGTCAGTGCGGTGAAGATGCGGCCCAGCTTCTCGATCAGCGGGATGCCCGGGCGGACGTCGGGGGCAATGACGCCGCCGGCAACGTTGACCGCATCCGGCACCAGCTCGCCGGCGAGGGCCAGGCGGACCGACTTGGCAACGGAGACGCCGGCCTTTTCCTGGGCCTCATCCGTGGAGGCGCCCAGGTGCGGGGTGACCACAACGTTGTCGAGCTTGAAGAACGGCAGGTCGGTGCTGGGCTCCTTGGCGAAGACGTCAACGCCGGCGCCGGCGATCTCGCCGTCCTGCAGGGCAGTGAAGAGTGCTTCCTCGTCCACCAGGCCGCCGCGCGCCACGTTCACCACGTAAGCGGTCTTCTTCATCTTCTTGAAGGCGTCGGCGCCCAGCATGCCCACCGTCTCGGGTGTCTTGGGCATGTGGATGGTGATGAAGTCGGACTGTGCCAGCAGCTCATCCAGGGTGACCAGCTGCACGCCCAGCTGCGCGGCGCGGGCCGAGGTGATGTAGGGGTCGTAGGCCAGGATCTTGGTGTCGAAGCCCTTGAGCCGGGCTGCCACCAGGGCGCCGATGCGGCCAAGGCCGATGATGCCGATCTTTTTCTCGAACAGTTCGATGCCCGTGTACTTGGAGCGCTTCCATTCGCCGTCCTTGAGGGCGGCGCTGGCCTGCGGGATGTGGCGGGCCAGGCTGAGGATGTGGCCCACGGTGAGCTCGGCAGCGGACACGATGTTGGACGTGGGGGCGTTGACCACCATCACGCCGGCCTGGGTGGCGGCCTTGATGTCCACGTTGTCCAGGCCTACGCCGGCGCGGGCGATGACCTTGAGGTTCTTGGCCGCGGCGATGGCTTCGGCATCCACCTGGGTGGCGGAGCGGACCAGGATGGCGTCTACGTCACTGATCGCCGAGAGCAGCTGGGAACGGTCGGCGCCGTCGGTCTGGCGGATTTCGAAGTCCGGGCCGAGGGCCTCGACGGTGGCGGGGGAAAGTTCTTCGGCGAGCAGTACTACGGGTTTTGACACGGCTGATCCTCTGCGTTGCAGTCCTGGGGATGGAAACAAGTCTAGGCCGACGGAAAGGCCGGGCTCACATTGTTAAGTGTGAGCCCGGCCTCACCGGTGCGGTCTCTGTGGTTGCGTCGCAGCCTTAGCGGGCTGCGGAGCCTTCCACGTAGTCGACGTCCTGCTGCTGCCAGGAGAACAGGGAGCGCAGTTCACGGCCCACAGCCTCGATGGGGTGCTGTTCTGCCTTGGCGCGCAGTTCCTTGAACTCCACGGCGCCGTTGTCCTGGTCCTCGATGAAGCGCTTGGCGAAGGCACCGGACTGGATGTCGGCCAGGACAGCCTTCATGTTTTCCTTCACCTCGGGGGTGATGACGCGCGGGCCGGAGACGTAGTCGCCGTACTCAGCGGTATCGGAGACGCTCCAGCGCTGCTTGGCGATGCCGCCTTCCCACATGAGGTCGACGATGAGCTTGAGTTCGTGCAGCACCTCGAAGTAGGCGATCTGCGGCTGGTAGCCGGCCTCGGTGAGGGTTTCGAAGCCGTACTGGACCAGCTGGGACACGCCGCCGCAGAGGACAGCCTGCTCGCCGAAGAGGTCGGTTTCGGTCTCTTCGGTGAAGGTGGTCTTGATGACGCCGGCGCGGGTGCCGCCGATGGCCTTGGCGTAGGACTTGGCCAGCTCCCAGGCGTTGCCGGACGCGTCCTGCTCGACGGCGATGATGTCCGGGATGCCGCGGCCGGCCTCGAATTCGCGGCGCACGGTGTGGCCCGGAGCCTTCGGGGCCACGAGGATGACGTCAACGCCTTCCGGAGCCTGGATGTAGCCGAAGCGGATGTTGAAGCCGTGGGCGAAGGCCAGGGCCTTGCCCGGGGTCAGCTTGTCCTTGATGGAGTCGTTGTAGATGGCGCGCTGGTGCTGGTCCGGCGCCAGGATCATGATGACATCGGCCCATTCGGCGGCGTCCGCAACGTTCTTGACCTGGAAGCCGGCGTCCTCGGCCTTGGCGGTGGACTTGGAGCCTTCCTTCAGGGCGATGACGACCTCGACGCCGGAATCGCGCAGGTTCAGCGCGTGGGCGTGGCCCTGGGAACCGTAGCCAACGATGGCAACCTTCCGGCCCTGGATGATCGAGAGATCGGCGTCGTCGTCGTAGAACATTTCAGTCACTTGCGTAACTCCTCTTGAGTGGTTTTCTAGATAGTGGTCTTGCGGTGCTGCGGTTACGGGCGCGGGTGCCGCCGTGGGCTGGACGCCTAGGCGGAGCGGAGCGCCCGGTCACTCATGGAGCGGGATCCCCGTCCAACGGCCAGGGTGCCGGACTGCACAATTTCGCGGATGCCGAAGGGCTCCAGCACTGAGAGCAGGGCTGTGAGCTTTTCGGGGTGGCCGGTGGCCTCAATGACGACGGAGTCGGTGGACACGTCAACCACTGAGGCGCGGAACAGGTCTGCGGCCTGGGTTACCTGCAGGCGTGTTGCGGCATCCGCACGTACTTTGACCAGGATGTGGTCGCGCTGTACGGAAGATTCGGGGGTGAGCTCAACGATCTTGATGACGTTGACCAACTTGTTGAGCTGCTTGGTGACCTGCTCGATGAGGTCGCCGTCGGCGTCGACCACCACAGTCATGCGGGAGACACCCGGCACTTCGGTGGGGCCAACGGCCAGGGAGTTGATGTTGAAGGCGCGGCGGGCGAAGAGGCTGGCCACGCGGGTCAGGACGCCGGGCTTGTCCTCAACCAGGACGGAAAGTGTATGGCGGGTCATGCTCAGTCTTCCTCTTCCCATTCCGGGGTCATGTTGCGGGCAACCTGGATCTGGTCGTTGCTCACGCCGGCGGGCACCATCGGCCACACCATGGAGTTGGGGCTCACCACGAAGTCGATAACCACGGGGCGGTCATTGATCTCGAGGGCCTTCTGGATGGTGGCATCAATGTCCTCTTCGCGCTCAACACGGAAGGACGCGCAGCCGTAGGCCTCCCCCAGCTTGACGAAGTCCGGGATGCGGACGGTGTCATAGCCGGTGTTGAGGTCGGTGTTGGAGTAGCGGCCCTCATAGAAGAGGGTCTGCCACTGCCGCACCATGCCCAGCGAGGAGTTGTTGATGACAGCAACCTTGATGGGGATGTTGTTGATGGCGCAGGTGGCCAGTTCCTGGTTGGTCATCTGGAAGCAGCCGTCGCCGTCGATGGCCCAGACCACGCGGTCCGGCTCGCCCACCTTGGCACCCATGGCCGCCGGGACGGCGTAGCCCATGGTGCCGGCGCCCCCGGAGTTGAGCCAAGCGTGCGGGCGCTCGTACTTAATGAACTGGGCAGCCCACATCTGGTGCTGGCCCACGCCCGCCACGTACACGCCCTCGGGACCGGTCAGCTCGCCAATCCGCTTGATGACCTTCTGCGGGGCGATGAGGCCGTCGTCCGGTTCGGTCCAGCCCAGCGGGTAGGTGTCCTTGAGGTTGTTCAGGAACGCCCACCAGGTGGTGAGGTCCGGGGTGCCGGAAGCCTCAAACTGGCTTCGGACGGCCTCGGTCAGCTCCGGGATGATCTCCTTGACGGACCCGACGATAGGCACGTCCGCGGTGCGGTTCTTGGAAATCTCGGCGGGGTCGATGTCCGCGTGGATGACCTTGGCGTTGGGCGCAAAGGTCTTCAGCACGCCGGTGACGCGGTCGTCAAAGCGGGCGCCGAGGGTGATCAGCAAGTCGGACTGCTGCAGGGCAGTGACGGCCGAAACGCTGCCGTGCATGCCCGGCATGCCCACGTGCTGGGGGTGCGAGTCCGGGAACGCGCCCTTGGCCATCAGGGTGGTCACCACGGGGGCCCCGGTTGCTTCGGCGAGGGCGAACAGTTCGGCCGAGGCGTGGGCCTTGACCACGCCGCCGCCCACGTACAGGACCGGCTTGGTGGAAGCGGCGATGAGCTTCGCGGCCTCCCGCACCTGCTTGTTGTGGCCGCGGGTGACCGGGCGGTAGCCGGGAAGGTCGATCTTCGGCGGCCAGGAGAAGGTCATCTGGCCCACCTGGGCGTCCTTTGCGACGTCCACCAGGACGGGGCCGGGACGGCCGGTGGAGGCCAGGTGGAAGGCCTCGGCCATCACGTGCGGGATGTCGTTGGGGTCGGTCACCAGGAACGAGTGCTTGGTGATGGGCATTGTGATGCCCACGATGTCTGCTTCCTGGAAGGCGTCGGTGCCGATGACGCCGCTGGATACCTGGCCGGTGATGGCCACCAGGGGCACGGAGTCCATGTGGGCATCCATGATGGCGGTAACGAGGTTGGTGGCCCCGGGTCCGGAGGTGGCGATGCAGACGCCCACCCGCCCGGTGACCATGGCGTAGCCTTGCGCGGCGTGGCCGGCTCCCTGTTCGTGACGGACCAGCACGTGGTTCATGGTGGAGGCCATCAAGGGGTCGTAGGTGGGCAGGATCGCGCCACCAGGCAAACCGAAAATGTCGTCGACGCCGAGTTCTTCGAGCGAGCGGACGATTGCTTGCGAGCCGGTCATCACCGTCGGGGGTACGACGTTGTTCGGCCCAAGGACAGGAGAGACGGCAGCAAGGTCGGCGACGACGGCGGCATGGTCAGCCGTCCGGTCGGCGCGTTCCGGGGCCTTGGCGGCTCCAGCGGACTTGGTGGCCATCAGCGAGGGGCTGATGGGCGATCCTTTGCTCATCGGACTCTTCCTTGTGGATCTTCTCTGGTTTTGGAACTGGTTAAAGCGGTGGGAATAAAAAAACCCCTCGGCCTGGCGGCTTGTGAGGGGTTTGCGCGTGACTGTTCGTTACCAGGGGCTAATGTGCCACGCGCTTGGTAAGGACGACGACGGTGCCGGCGGTAACGAAAGTCATGCGTTCAGTTTTCCCTCTTGGCAAGATGGGTGTCAACGAGCAACAACCCTATCTCACCATGTGGACCCCGTTGTCCACCTATTGATCCTATCGCAGCTCGATCACGCCCGGAGCCTGCCCAACTCAGGCGGCAGGCGGAGGCTCCTTCCCCAAGCGTACGGCGCGGACGCCGAACGCTTGGGTCCCCTCGGAGCTTCCTTATTAAGCCAAGCCACTAAGCGTAGGGCTTGCTAGCCGGTCCAGGCGCCCTGACTGGCGCTGTGGACCAGCTTGGCGTACTTCGCCAGGACGCCTTTGGTGTACCTGGCGGGCAGCGGCTCCCAGCCCACCTTGCGGGCCTCGAGTTCCGCGTCGTCCACCAGCAGGTCGAAGGTGCGTGCGGCGATGTCCACCCGGATCCTGTCTCCGTCCTTCACGAAGGCGATGGGGCCGCCGTCGACCGCCTCCGGCGCAACGTGCCCGATGCACAGGCCGGTGGTGCCCCCTGAGAACCGCCCGTCAGTGAGGAGCAGGACGTCCTTGCCCAGGCCGGCGCCCTTGATGGCGCCGGTGATCGCGAGCATTTCACGCATCCCCGGGCCGCCCTTGGGGCCCTCATAGCGGATCACCACGACGTCACCGGCGTGGATCTGGCCGTTGTCGAGCGCGTCCAGGGCGCCCTGTTCGCGCTCGAAGACGCGGGCGGTCCCTTCAAAAACGTCGGCGTCGAACCCGGCGCTCTTGACCACGGCGCCTTCGGGAGCCATGGAGCCGTGCAGGATGGTGATGCCACCCGTCTTGTGGATGGGGTTGTCCAGGGCGCGCAGGATCTTGCCGTCAACGTCCGGTGGGTTGATTGCGGCGAGGTTTTCCGCGACGGTCTTGCCGGTAACGGTGAGGCAGTCGCCGTGCAGCAGGCCGGCGTCGAGCAGTGCCTTCATGATCACCGGCACGCCGCCGATCCTGTCGACGTCCGTCATGACGTAGCGGCCGAACGGCTTGAGGTCGCCCAGGTGCGGAATCTTGTCGCCGATGCGGTTGAAGTCGTCGAGGGTCAGTTCCACTTCGGCTTCGCGGGCGATGGCCAGCAGGTGCAGGACGGCATTGGTGGAGCCGCCGAACGCCATGGTGACGGCGATGGCGTTCTCGAAGGCCTTCCTGGTCATGATGTCGCGGGCGGTAATGCCCAGGCGCAGCAGGTTGACCACCGCTTCGCCGGACTTGCGTGCGAATTCGTCACGACGGCGGTCTGCCGAGGGCGGTGCGGCCGAGCCGGGGAGGGACATGCCCAGGGCCTCGCCGATGCAGGCCATGGTGTTGGCCGTGTACATGCCGCCGCAGGCGCCTTCGCCCGGGCAGATGGCCTTTTCGATGCGGGTCAGGTCTTCCATGCTCATCTTGCCGGCCGCGCAGGCGCCGACGGCTTCGAAGGCGTCGATGAGGGTGACTTCCTTTTCGGAGCCGTCCTCAAGTTTGACCCAGCCGGGCATGATGGACCCCGCGTAGAGGAAGACGCTGGCAAGGTCCAGCCGGGCGGCCGCCATCAGCATGCCGGGCAGGGACTTGTCACAGCCGGCCAGCAGGACCGAACCGTCGATCCGTTCGGCCTGCATCACGGTCTCCACGGAGTCGGCGATGACTTCGCGGGAGACCAGGGAGAAGTGCATGCCTTCGTGGCCCATCGAGATGCCGTCGGACACGGAGATGGTGCCGAACTGCATCGGGAAGCCGCCGCCCGCGTGCACGCCCTCCTTGGCGCCCTGGGCAAGCCGGTTGAGGGAGAGGTTGCAGGGGGTGATCTCATTCCACGAGCTCGCCACGCCCACCTGGGGCTTGGCGAAGTCGTCATCACCCATGCCGACGGCCCGGAACATGCCCCGCGCTGGGGCTGCATGGATTCCGTCGGTTACGACGCGGCTGCGGGGCTTGATGTCAGGCTGGGTATCGGTTGCGATCCGGCTGTCACTCATAGCGGAAAGTCTAGGGCTCGGACAGCGCCAGAACGACCGGTTGGCGGAGGTAAAGGCGGAAATGCGACACATTTCTGCCCAATTGGTGGACGCGCATCTCATATTTCGAGACAGGCCGGGCGCCAGGCCGCCCAAGAGCTCTCCGACGGCGGGCAACCGCGCGGCATTTCCCCCGTGCGCGCGGCTTCTCTGGACAGCAGTGGTGACCCGACGTAGCGTCGGGGCAGGACACCCATCCACCTTGGACCGAAGGGCCTGCCATGGACATTATTTTCTGGATCATCCTCGTCGTCATCATCGCCGCCATCATCCTGTGGCTGCTGAACCGCAAGAGAACAGCCAACCCGCCCGGCGGACCGTCAGCCGGCACCGGGACCGGCGGGACCCGGACCGACGGGGCCCTCGAGGGCGGCAGCGCTGCAGCGTCCGCCCAGGCCGCTGGAACCACCGGCATCCCCACAGCAGCTGGATTCGGCCGGCCGGCTGAACCGGCAGCGCCCTCCACGGCCGAGGAACCGGCGGACTCCGCGGCCACCTCCACGCGCGAAGCAGCGGGAGGTGCCACCGGAACCGGGGACCAGGGCAACGCCAGCGAGGGCATGCCCGGACAGGAAACCAGCGGGCACGGCACCTCCGACAGCAGCCAGGAGCAGGAAGAACGACGGCGCCAGGACGAGGCCGCCGACCAGGCGGAGTGGGAAACCCAGTGGTCCGAAGCTGGGGCCGGATCCCGGTCCGGTTCCTCCACTACAAGCGGAACAGCAACGCCGCCGGCGGCTTCGGCCGGCACCGCCTCCCCGGAGACGGCCCCGCATCGAGGTGCAGCGGCGGAGGCTCCCACAGGCCAGCCCTCCCCCGCCACTGCCCGCCCCGTGCACCATGACGAATACACGGCGCCCCACGCCCCGACGCTTCCGGGCGCGGAAACAGCCGCAGTGGAAAGCGCGGACGACGCCGGCACCCCGGCAGCCGAGCAGGCCGGCGGGCAGGCGCCCCAGCACCGGGCAGACACTTCCGGTTCAGTAAGCGCACCAGAAGGGGCTGCACAGCCAGCCTCCGCCGGCACTGCCCCGGGCGACGCCGGTGCCGCCGAAACACTGGAACGGGCACAGTCCTCCGCGCTGGTCGAGAACGGGGCTGACCATCACCAGCCATCCGGTCAGGGCGGGGAATTCCCCCAGGGCCCGAGCAGCGCCCCGGGGCACGGCACCGCCACCACTGAACCCTCCGGACACCTCGCAGCCGACGAGCCTTACGGCGCCGGCTCCGCAGCTGCGGGCCCCGACGGGAGCGGACCCGAGGACTACACGGTCAAGGGTGATGCGGCCGCGATGGTCTACTACGAAGAAGGACACCCTGACTATGAGCAGACCAAGGCGGAAGTGTGGTTTGAATCCGCTGCGCACGCCGAGGCCGCGGGCTTCCGCGCTCCGCGGCGCAAGCGGCTCTAGCAGGACGAAGGCCCGTCGCTTTGCGGCGGGCCTTTCTTGCCTGGCCATATGCCTTGCTGTCGCCGCCTGCACAGGACCGCCCGCGCCGGCACCCGCCACGAGCCCTGCCGGTACTGGCCCCCAGGCAGGAAGCGCCGTCGCTGTCCCCACTCAATCTGCTGCTCCCGTTCCTACGCCCGCCGTCCAGGAGCGCCTGGAGTTTCAGTTGGACACTCCCTGGGCTGCAGTCTTCCTCCCGGACGGAACGGCCGTCATCTCCGAGCGCGGCACCGCACTGCTGAAAGCAGTGCGGGATGGGATGGCCACTACCCTCGGGAAGGTCCCTGGCGTGGTAGCAGGCGGAGAGGGCGGCCTGCTGGGCCTGGCCCTCTCCCCGCACTTTGACTCGGACCGCTACCTGTATGCATACCTGACAAGCCGGGAGGACAACCGGGTTGTCCGGCTTGCCCTGAACAGTGCTCCCGACGGCGCCCTGACGCTCAGCCCGCCCCAGCCGGTGTTTTCGGGAATACCCAAAGCCAACACCCACAACGGCGGCAGGATCCGCTTCGGTCCTGACGGGTTCTTGTATGTGGGCACCGGCGACGCCCAGCGCCGCGACCAACCCCAGGACCGCAACGCGCTGGGTGGCAAAATCCTCCGGCTTACGCCTGATGGCAGTCCGGCACCGGGCAATCCGTTCGGCAACGCCGTCTACAGCCTGGGCCACCGCAACGTGCAGGGCCTGGCCTGGGACAGCGCAGGCAGGTTATGGGCCACCGAGTTCGGACCCGATGTGGACGACGAACTGAACCTGATCCTGCCGGGCGCCAACTATGGCTGGCCGGAAGTGACCGGGGCACCGCACCGCGCCGGCTTCGAGGACGCGAAGGTCGTATGGCCCTCCACCAGCGAGTCTTCCCCCAGCGGGCTGGAAATCGTGGATGGCGTTGCCTACCTGGGAGCACTTCGCGGAGAGAGGTTGTGGGCGGTACCGCTGTCCGGAACGGAAGCCGGAGTTCCTGTGGCCTATTTCACAGGACAGTATGGGAGGATACGGGACGTGATTCGCACTCCAGAAGGCGGCTTGTGGTTGCTGACGAACGGCGAAAACCCTGATTTCGCGCTGGTTTTGCTGCCTTCCCAGCGAATCGGACACCGCTGGCGGCGCCGATTTCACTTGCACCAAAAGTTCGTGTAGAGTTTCATGTCGTTGCGGAGATCAACGGGAAAGAAAAAGCCCGCGGATGGAAGCGAAAAAATGCACCTCTAGCTCAATTGGCAGAGCAATTGACTCTTAATCAATGGGTTCCGGGTTCAAGTCCCGGGGGGTGCACCACTGGGAAAACAGCCTCCGGTTTGTGGAAACACAAGCCGGGGGCTGTTTTGTTTGCCCGCCCCTTCATCGACTGCTCCCCCTCGGCCCCCGGCGTTCGGGTGGCACCGCTTCATCGATTGCTGAGTAACTGTCGTTTTCACGGCTCAAAACGGCATTAACGGAGCAATCGATGGTGGTGAGGGCGGAAGGGTACGACGGCGGATGGCAGCCGGGCACAAAAAAGCGCGGCCCCGGCCATTCAAGACCAGGTCAGAGGGCAAGCTTCAGGAGTTGCTGCCGCCGCCGCAGTCCCCCTTCATCGATTGCTGAGTAACTGCCGTTTTCACGGCTCAAAACGGCATTAACGGAGCAATCGATGGTGGTGGGGGCGGAAGGGTACGACGGCGGACGGCAGCGGGGCACAAGAAAGCGCGGCTTTGGCCATTCAAGACCAAGTCCGCAAGCCTCAGGAGCAGATGCCGCCACCGCAGTCCCCCCTCATCGATTGTTGGGTAAGTGCCGTTTTCGCCGCTCAAAACGGCAGTTACGGAGCAATCGATGGTAGTGGGGCGGAGAAGTACGACGGCGGGCGGCGGCCGGGCACAAAAAAGCGCGGCCCGGTCATTTGAGACCAGGTCCGCGCTTAGGGTGTCGGTGCCCGCGGCTACTTGGCCACGTTGTCCATGAGGGCTCCGGCATTGCTGGGTGTGGTGGCGAACTGGCTGGCGAGCTCGCGCACAACGGCTTTGAGTTCCTGGCGCAGCAGTTCGGGGTCGATCGACGCGGATGCCAGCACCGAACGCTCCATCTCCACGGCCTGGGCAACGGCTTCCTTGCCCTGCTCAGTCAGCGACACCACATGGCTCCTGCGGTCCGAGGTGCTGCGGACCCGGGCGATGTGGCCGTGGGACTCAAGCCGGCTGAGCGTCTTGCCCATTGTCTGGGCCTGGACGCGGACGTACTGGGCGAGTTGGGCCTGGGTCATGGGTCCTTGCGCGGCAAGGACTTCGATGGCGATAACACCGGCGTGGGTGAGTCCGATGGCGCCAAGTTTTTCGTTCCATGAGTGTTCAACGAGGCGCGCAGCAGTGGACAGAAGGCGCCCTGTGGGCCAGTGATCCATATCAGGCATAGCAGCAAGTATAACCAAGTGCCGATTAGCACTCGCTCCACCTGCTTATTAGGCTGTTGTGTCCCGCCCGCAACAAGGAGAAAAACAATGGCTGAAAGACTCGTTACCGGCGACAATGCACCCGCTTTCACCCTGCAGGATTCAACCGGCAAGGATGTCAGCCTGGCTCCCCGGCCCGGGCGCTCCACGATCGTCTACTTCTACCCGGCCGCCTCCACCCCCGGCTGCACCAAGGAGGCCTGCGATTTCCGCGACAGCCTGGCTTCCCTCCAGGCCGCCGGCTTCGATGTCCTGGGCATCTCGCCGGACCCCGTCGAAAAACTCGCCAAGTTCGCTGACAAAGAGTCCCTGACGTTCCCGCTGCTCTCCGACGCGGACCACGCGGTGGCCGAGGCGTACGGCGCCTGGGGCGAGAAGAAGAACTACGGCAAAACCTACGAGGGCCTGATCCGGTCCACCATCGTGGTGGATCCGGACGGCAAGGTGGCACTGGCCCAGTACAACGTGCGTGCCACGGGACACGTTGCCAAGCTGAGGCGGGACCTGAACCTGGACGCCTGACCCGGCCGCGGCTGCCCGGCCCACCGCCCGGGCGACGCTACAATGGAACCTGTCATCCGCCGTCGTACTTTCAACGCGCCGGGTGACGCGCGCGAGTGGTGAAATTGGCAGACACGCAGGATTTAGGTTCCTGTGCCTTCGGGCGTGGGGGTTCAAGTCCCCCCTTGCGCACCTGGCGAATCCCCCGGCTCCGGCCGGGGGATTCGTGCTTTAAGCAGCCGCCGGCCCGGTGCCTGTTCCTGCTTCAATTCGAAAAACTCCAAAGATCCACCCATCCGCCGCTGCCCACCGGCCGAATAGCCATTGAGACACCAGCCAAGGGCAGGTGCTTACCGCAAGGCAGACCGCACGGCGACGGCACACGTCCGACGGCGGCAGGCAAACGATCCAAGGAGAACTGAAATGCAGACCTTCAAGCGCACCACTTTCACCGTCGCAGGCGTTGCAGCGGCCGCTCTGCTCAGCCTCACCGCATGCGGCGGCTCGGGCAGCACCTCAGGATCCTCAGCGTCGTCGGCGCCGATGTCATCCTCCCCCAGCTCGAGCATGGCATCGCCGTCAAGCTCCGCCATGGCGTCCCCGTCCGCCAGCTCCTCGGCCGGCATGATGGACCCCGCAGCCAACCTGGTTGGGCCGGGCTGCGCCGCCTACGCCAAGCAGGTTCCCACCGGCGCAGGCTCGGTGGAGGGCATGGCCCTTGACCCGGTGGCCGTGGCAGCTTCCAACAACCCCATCCTGACCACCCTTACCGCAGCCGTCTCCGGCAAGCTGAACCCGAAGGTGAATCTGGTGGACACCCTCAACGGTGGCGAATTCACCGTCTTCGCCCCGGTGGACGACGCCTTCAAGAAGATCGACCCCGCCACCATCGAGACCCTGAAGACGGACGATGCCCTCCTGAGCAAGATCCTGACCTACCACGTAGTCCCCGGCCAGATCACCCCTGACAAGATCGCCGGCACCCACGCCACGGTCCAGGGCGGTTCCGTGACCGTGACAGGCAGCGGCGACAACCTCAAGGTGGACAACGCCAACGTGGTTTGCGGCGGTGTCAAGACCAAGAACGCAACCGTGTACCTGATCGATTCGGTCCTCATGCCCAAGTAAGCCCTCCCGTAAGGCCCCCCAACAAAAGGCCGGGTCCGCTGGCGTCAGCGGACCCGGCCTTGGCGCGCCGGATGGCCTTTCGGGACCAGCTCCGGTTCCTGTCCCCTAGACTGGATCCCGGCCCGCATGCGGCGGAACCGGCAGCATCCAGAGGTGATAAACGAGTGCCCAGCAGTACTTCGCGGCGTACGGTCATCAAGGCCGGCGCCGTCCTCATGGCGCTGGGCATGACATCGTGCACAGGCATGCCGTCCCCTTCCCCCACCTCCGGACCCCCCAGCACCACGTCGGCGGAACCTGCGGCCACCTTCAACTTCGGTACGGCCGCCCAGCCCCTGGGCCTGGACCCGGCGCTGTCCAACGACGTGGAGTCGCAGCGCATCACCCGGCAGATCCTCGAAGGCCTGGTGGGCGTGGACCAGACCACCGGCAAGCCCACCCCGCTCCTGGCCACCGAGTGGAATGAGTCCAACGACGGCCGCACCTACACATTCAAGCTCCGCACGGGAGTTACCTTCCAGGACGGCACCCCCTTCAACGCCGACGCCGTCTGCGCCAACTTCAACCGCTGGTTCAATTTCCCCGTGGCACTGCGGAAGCAGGCACCGGGAAGCTCCTTCAAGGGCGTGTTCAAGGCATACTCGGACGAGCCCGGCCTCTCCATCTTCAAAAGCTGCACGGCGCCGGCCCCCGACACAGTGCAGATCGACCTCACCCAGCGCTTCACCGCGTTTCTCCAGGCGCTGACCCTGCCCGCCTTTGCCATCGCCTCCCCGGCAGCCCTCGCGTCCGGGAAAGCCGACGTCCTGGACCAGAACCGGGGCGGCCAGGCCATGTCCGCGTTCGCCACAAACCCGGTGGGAACGGGCCCTTTCACCCTCGCCGCCTGGGGCACTGACAATGTGACCCTGTCCAGCAACCGGAACTACTGGGGAGACCGGGGCCAGATCGCCACCATCAACTTCCTGGCCTACAACCACCCGCAGACCCGCCTCCAGGCACTGCTGGACGGCACCATCGACGGCTACGACGCCGTGACCGTGGGCAACTTCGACCAACTGGTGAAACGCGGCAAGCAGATTGTCCAGCGCGATCCGTTCTCGGTGATGTACGTGGGCATCAACCAGGACGTCCCGGTACTGCAGAACCTGAAGATCCGGCAGGCGGTGGAGCTGGCCATCGACAAGGAAACTTTGATCCGGAAGTTCTTCATCGACAACACCGCCAAGGCAACCCAGTTTGTGCCGCCCAAGATCAGCGGCTTCAACAACGACGCACCGGAGCTTGGACACGACCCGACGAAGGCCAAGGACTACCTGAAGGAGGGTGGCTACGCGGGCGAGGAACTGAAGTTCTACTACCCCCTGAACGTCACCCGGCCCTACCTGCCCACGCCGGAGAAGGTGTACGCCGAGCTCAGCCGCCAGCTCACCGCCGTCGGCTTCAACATCAAGCCGGTCCCGGTGGACTGGTCCGACGGGTACCTGCAGAAGGTCCAGTCCGCCGGCGACCACGCGTTCCACATCCTCGGCTGGAACGGCTCCTACTCGGACGCGGACAACTTCGTGGGGCCGCTCTTCGGGGAGAAAAACGGCGAGTTCGGGTACCAGGATCCGCAGGTGTTCTCGAAGATCAACCGGGCCCGCGGACTGCCCGACGGCAAGGAGCGGGATGACCTTTATCACACCATTAACGCCCAGATAGCTGCGACGGTGCCGGCGGTTCCCGTCGCCTTCCCCATTTCCGCGCTTGCCCTCTCAGACCGGGTTCAGAGCTACCCGGCATCCCCGGTCTTAAACGAAGTTTTTACGAAGGTCCAGCTAAAGTCTTGACGGGCCGGGCCAATTTCAGTATGTGGCCCGCGCGGGGATATTCTGTGACAGCCAGAGCCGCTGCAATCGGAGACTGATCGTGACCTTCATTTCCAAGACCCCACACGCCGACGTTGTCCTGATAGGCGGCGGCATCATGAGCGCCACGCTGGGGGCATTCCTCAAGCAGTTGGAGCCGGACTGGACCATCTCCCTGTTCGAACGGCTGGACCAGCCGGGGCTCGAAAGCTCAGATCCCTGGAACAACGCAGGAACGGGCCACGCCGCCCTCTGCGAGCTCAACTACTCCCCCGCAGCCAAGGACGGCTCGGTCAACCCCGCCAAGGCACTGCTCATTAACGAACAGTTCCAGCTGTCCCGCCAGTTCTGGTCCCATCTGGTGGACAACAACCTGATCGGGTCACCCAAGGGCTTCATCAACACGGTTCCGCACATGAGCTTCGTGATCGGCGAGGACCACAGCCGGTTCCTGAAGACCCGCTACGAGGCACTGAAGCCGCACACCCTGTTCCGGAGCATGGAGTTCTCCGAGGACCACGCGCAGATCGCCAAGTGGGCGCCGCTGATCGTCAAGGGCCGCGACCCCAAGCAGCGCATTGCCGCCACCCGGGCCGCCGAGGGCACGGACGTGGACTTCGGCGCGCTCACCCGTGAGCTGACCACCTACCTGGGGAACAACGGCGTCGAAATCAACTACGGACACGACGTCACCGGCATCACACGGGCGTCCGACGGCGGCTGGGACCTGACGCTGAAGTACCCCAAGTCCGGGGAACACGGCAAGATCCACGCCAAGTTCGTTTTCGTCGGCGCCGGCGGCGGTGCCCTGCACCTGCTCCAGGCGTCCGGCATTCCGGAGAGCAAGGGCTACGGCGGGTTCCCCGTCTCCGGCCAGTTCTTCCGCTGCACCGATGAGACCATCGCCGCCCAGCACAGCGCCAAGGTGTACGGCCAGGCCTCCGTGGGCGCTCCCCCCATGTCCGTCCCGCACCTGGATACCCGCTACGTCAATGGCAAGCGCTCCCTCCTGTTCGGCCCGTACGCAGGCTTTTCCACGAACTTCCTGAAGAACGGCTCCTACCTGGACCTGCCCCTGTCCATCCGCCCGGGCAACATCATCCCAATGCTCGCTGTGGCCAAGGACAACATGGACCTCACCGCCTACCTGGTGAAGGAAGTGGTCAAGAAGCACGGCCAGAAGGTCGAGGCGCTGCGCGAGTACTACCCGGAGGCAAAGGGCGGGGACTGGGAACTCATCACCGCCGGCCAGCGTGTACAGATCATCAAGAAAGACCCGCAAAAGGGCGGCATCCTTCAGTTCGGAACCGAAGTGATCGCCGGCCGCGACGGCTCCATCGGTGCGCTCCTGGGCGCTTCGCCCGGAGCCTCGACCGCTGTCCCCATCATGATTGAGCTGCTGCAGAAGACGTTCCCGAAGAACTTCAAGGGCTGGCAGTCCAAGCTCAAGGACATGATGCCCGGCTACGGGGTGAAGCTGGATGAAAATCCGGACCTCGCCGCGGAGCTGGAACGGGCCACGGCCAAGTCCCTCCAGCTGGAGAGCGTTTCCGCCAGCCACTGACCCTGCCGGGGCCAGCGGCTGGCACCCCCAGGGCATGTACCAGTCACTTAGACCCCCAGGAGACCACCCATGTTCCGGCTGGCCCACCTTTCCCTGGCGAACCGGGCCCTGATCGCGCTGATCACCGTCTTCGCCTCGGTCTTCGGCGTGATCACCATGTCATCGCTGAAACAGGAGCTCATCCCTTCCATTGAGTTTCCGCAGATCACGGTGCTCAGCTCCATGCCGGGCGCATCACCGGAAGTGGTGGACAAGCAGGTCAGCGGTCCGCTCGAGAAGGCGCTAAACGGGGTGGAGGGGCTGGAATCCACCTCCTCCACGTCGCGCACCGGCGTCTCCCAGATCACCATGGTGTTCACCTATGGATCGAACCTGGACCGGGCGCGGAACCAGATCGACCGGGCCATCTCCAACGCCAAGCGGACCCTGCCCAGCGACGTCCAGCCGCAGGCCATCGCCGGCAGCATCAGCGACTTCCCCATCGTCTTCCTGGCAGTGTCCTCAGACAAGCCGCTCAGCGACCTGAACGCTGACCTGCAGCGCCTCACGGTGCCCCGGCTGCAGAAGATCGACGGCGTCCGCAGTGCCGACGTGACCGGCGGCGCCTCCCAGCACATCGAGATCCTCCCCCGGGCCGACGCGATGGCGGCGGCAGGGACGGGCCTCACCGCCATCAGGGACGCACTGTCCAACAACGGCGCGCTGGTCCCTGCGGGCACCCTTCAAGACCAGGGCAAGACCCTCTCGCTGCAGATCGGCAGCCCCGTGGATTCCCTGGATGCCATCAAGGCGCTGCCGTTGGCCGGCGCCAAAAACGGCGCCACCATCGGCTCGGTGGCCGACGTATCGATCAAGGACGACGAACGTACCTCCATCACCCGCACCAACGGGGCAGAGACCCTTGCCGTCTCCGTCACCAAGAAGCCCGAGGGCGACACGGTGGCAATTTCGCACGCGGTGCGGGACTCCCTGAATGAACTGGAAGCGGAACTGGGCTCCAACGCCAAGTTCACCCCCGTCTTCGACCAGGCACCCTTCATCGAAAAGTCCATCAAGGACCTCACCACCGAAGGCCTGCTGGGACTGGGGTTCGCCGTCGCCGTCATCCTCCTGTTCCTAATGTCCGCCCGTTCCACGCTGGTCACGGCGGTGTCCATCCCGTTGTCCCTGCTGATCACCTTCATCGGGCTCTCGGGCACCGGCTACTCCCTGAATATCCTGACGCTGGGCGCGCTCACCATCGCGATCGGCCGGGTGGTGGACGACTCGATCGTGGTCATCGAAAACATCAAGCGGCACCTGAGCTACGGCGAGGAAAAGTCGACGGCGATCCTCACCGCCATCCGGGAGGTGGCAGGTGCCATCACGGCGTCCACCCTGACCACGGTGGCGGTGTTCCTGCCCATCGCCTTCGTCGGCGAGCTTGCCGGAGAGCTGTTCCGGCCGTTCGCCCTGACGGTCACCATGGCCCTGCTGGCCTCATTGTTGGTCTCCCTCACCATCGTTCCGGTGCTCGCCTACTGGTTCCTCAAAAACCCCAAGGCCGGCGGGGCCCCCGCAGGTTCCGCGGATGCCCGGCGGATCGCCGAAGAGGCGAAGGCAAAGGCCCATGACGCCGAGCAGCGCAGCCGCCTGCAGCGCGGCTACCTCCCCATCCTTCGGTCAACCCAGAAGCACCCGGTCATCACGCTGGTGGCCGCTGTCCTGGTGCTCGGTGCCACCGGCGCCATGACCCCGCTGCTGGCCACGAACCTGCTGGGCAATTCCGGACAGAACAGCCTGACGGTCCGCCAGGTGCTGCCGGCCGGCACCAGCCTCGCTGACACGAGTGCTGCCGCCATCCGCCTCGAGGAGGTACTGCGCGGCATCGACGGCATCAAGGACGTCCAGGTGACCTCGGGCAACGCCCAGGCCGGCTTCGCCGCCCTCACCTCCACCGGATCCTCCAACTCCACCTTCACGGTGGTCACGGATGAAAAGGCCGACCAGGAACGGCTCCAGGACACCGTGCGCTCGGAGCTGGCCAAGGTGCCCGACGCCGGCAAGGTTTCCGTAGGCACCCAGCAGGGCGGCTTCGGCACCTCCTCCACCGTGGACATCACCCTGAAGGCGGCCACCAGCGCCGATCTGAAAGCCGCCAGCGACACCATGGTCTCCTCAATGACCGGCGTGCCCGGCACCAGCGAAGTGGAAAGCAACCTGGCCGCCAGCCACCCGGTGGTGCAGGTCAAGGTGGACAGGGCCAAGGCCACAGCCGCTGGACTGAACGAGGAACAGGTGGCCGGGGTCCTGGCGTCCACCATCAGTCCCATCCCCGCCGGGACCGTGCGGATCGACACCAACGACTTCCCCGTCCGGATCGGCCAGGGCACAAAGTTCACCAGCATCGACGCCGTCCGGAACATCCCGCTGCCTGCCGGTGGCCGGCCGGTGACGCTGGGAAGCATCGCCTCAGTGGAGCAGGTGGACGTGCCCGTCTCCATCACCGCCAGCAATGGTGAGCGCACCGCCAAAGTGTCCATCACGCCGTCGGGCTCCAACCTGGGCGCGGTGAACAGCGAAGTCCAAAAGCGCCTGGCCGATGTCCAGCTGCCGCCGGGCGTCACCGCAACCATCGGCGGCGCCACCACCCAGCAGGCCGAATCCTTCCGCCAGCTGGGCCTGGCCCTGCTGGCGGCCATCGCCATCGTGTACGTGATCATGGTGGCCACCTTCAAGTCCCTCATCCAGCCGCTGATCCTGCTGGTCTCGGTTCCGTTCGCGGCCACCGGTGCCGTGGCCCTGCTGCTGCTCACCGGAGTGCCCCTGGGACTGCCGTCGCTCATCGGCATGCTGATGCTGGTGGGCATCGTGGTCACCAACGCGATCGTGCTGATCGACCTGATCAACCAGTACCGGCAGCCGCGCGACGGGCGCCCCGGCATGAACGTGGCGGATGCCATCACCAACGGCGCACGCCAGCGCCTGCGGCCCATCCTGATGACGGCGCTGGCCACGGTCTTCGCCCTGACCCCCATGGCGCTGGGCCTGACCGGCGGCGGCGGCTTCATCTCGCAGCCGCTGGCCGTGGTGGTGATCGGCGGCCTGGTGTCCTCCACCGCCCTGACCCTGATCCTGGTGCCCGTGCTGTACCGGCTGGTGGAGGGGCGGCGGGAGAAGAAGGCTCTGCTGAGGGACCTTCAGGCCCGCCCGGAAGCCGGCGTGAAGACAGGCCCGGGTTCCGACGTCGACGCCGAGTTCAGGGACTGGACCACCGGCCAGGTCCCCAAGGTCAGCGGCCGCCGGGCCGCACCCGGCGCCGAATAGGCCCCCTCCCCAAACGATGCCCGTACCGCCCTGCGGTGCGGGCATCGCCGGTTAATGCGTGGTCCGGCGGCGGGCCTGGGCCGGGAATAATGACCGCCGCCCAGTGTTACAGAAGGCAATAGATGCAAATGCATCTATATTGGTCTAGACTGAAACCAAGCCCAGCAAGTCCAGGAACGGAAAGGCACGCCATGCAGATCGGTGTTTTCAGCGTCAGCGACATCACCACGGACCCAACCACGGGCCGCACCCCCACCGAGCACGAACGCATCAAGGCCTCGGTGGCCATCGCCAAAAAGGTCGAGGAAATCGGCATGGATGTCTACGCCCTGGGCGAGCACCACAACCGGCCCTTCTTCTCCTCCTCCCCCACCACCACCCTGGCCTACATCGCAGCGCAGACCGAACGGATCATCCTTTCCACGGCCACCACCCTGATCACCACGAATGACCCCGTGAAGATCGCCGAGGACTTCGCCATGCTCCAGCACCTCGCGGACGGGCGCGTGGACCTGGTCCTTGGCCGCGGCAACACAGCCCCCGTGTACCCCTGGTTCGGCAAGAACATTCAGGACGGCGTGGAACTGGCCATCGAGAACTACAGCCTCCTGCGCAAGCTCTGGGACGAGGACACCGTAAAATGGTCCGGCAAGTTCCGCACACCGCTGCAGAACTTCACCTCCACACCCCGGCCGCTGGACGGCGTAGCCCCTTTCGTATGGCACGGCTCCATCCGCACCCCGCAGATTGCCGAGGTGGCGGCCTACTTTGGTGACGGCTTCTTCGCCAACAACATCTTCTGGCCCAAGGAGCACTACCAGCAGCTGATCGGCCTTTACCGCGAGCGGTACGAGCACTATGGCCACGGCAAGGCGGACCAGGCCATCGTGGGCCTCGGCGGCCAGTTCTTCATGCGGAAGAACTCGCAGGACGCCGTGAAGGAATTCCGGCCGTACTTCGACAACGCCCCCGTCTACGGCCACGGACCGTCCCTCGAGGACTTCACCTCGCAGACCCCGCTGACCGTGGGAAGCCCGCAGGAGGTTATCGAAAAGACCCTGACCTTCCGCGAATACTTCGGTGACTACCAGCGCCAGCTGTTCCTGATCGACCACGCCGGCCTGCCGCTGAAGACTGTACTGGAGCAGCTGGACCTGTTCGGCGAGGAAGTCCTGCCCGTGCTGCGGAAGGAATACGCGGCCCTCAAGCCGGCGCACGTCCCGGAACCGCCCACCCACGCCGGCCGCGTGGCAGCCCTCCTGGCATCGCCGGACGCCGCAGAAGCCACCTCGGAGGCGTAATGGCTGCGGGAGGATCGGAATCGCCGGTGCGGCTGGCGGCGGAGACGTGGGAATCGCTGTTCCGGGCGCAGGTTGCCGTGATGCGGAAGCTGCAGTCCGGGCCGGCGTTCCGGAAGCTGGCCCTCAATGAGTACGACGTGCTCTTCACGCTCTCCCGTTGCCCGTCCGGCTGGCTGCGGCTCAACGAGCTCAACGACAACGTCCTGTTGAGCCAGTCCAGCCTCAGCAGGCTGGTGGAGCGGCTCGAAAAGCGGGGGCTGGTGGCCCGGATGCCCGCGCCGGAGGACGGCCGTGGCGTGTTGCTGCAACTGACGGACGAAGGGCGGGAGCTGCAGAAGGAGATCGGCCGCGAGCACGTGCGGGACATCTCGGCGCTGGTGGGGCCGGCACTGACGGCTGCCGAGCAGAAGGAACTGATGCGGCTTACGGACAAGCTGCGGAGTTCACTGGGCCCGCTGCCGCGGAAGCGCTAGCCGAGCTGCACCAGCCGTGCAGGATCCTCGGCCGGCAGGTCCCCGTTGACCACCGCGGTGACTTTCAGCTGGTTCAGCACCAGGCTGCCGCCCACCGTGGAAAGGAAGGCCGTGTCCGATGAGTCGCGGCCGGCGGTAATGCGCAGCATCGACTCCCGCGGGGCCAACCCCGTGGGGTCGATAATGTGCCAGGCGCCCTCCACGTAGGCTTCGGCCACCGCGTGGAAGTCCATGGGGTTCAGGCCTGGAGCGTAAACCGCGGCCAGGCGGGCGGGGATGTCCTTGGAGCGGAGCAGCGCGATGGCCAGGTGTGCGAAGTCCCGGCAGACGCCGCGCCTGCTGAGCAGGGTTTCCACCGCACCGTCAGTGCCGCGGGAAGAACCGCTGATGTACCGCAGTTCACCGTTGACCCAGTTACGGACAGCGTGGACCAGGTCCGCACCCTGGATCCCCTCGAACTCGGCGTAGGACGTGGGCAGCAGCCTGTCCGATTCGGCGTAGCGGCTTGGACGCACGTACCGGATCCGGTCCGCCAGGCTGGCCTCTTCCGGCACGCCCCGCCCGGTCACCGTGGCTGAGTATTCCACCGTGACGTCGGTGGGTTCGGGGAACTCCATGTAGTGGAACCGGCCGCCGTGGTGGTCCGACACATCCGTGAGTGGAACGTCCGCTCCGCCTGCGGTGACGGACAGGGTTTCCTCGAAGGACGAGTAGCCGCTGTTCCTCGCTACGGCGATGGCCATGGCCACCTTGGTGTTGGCGATGGTCCTGAAAACCAGGCGTGCGGAAACAGAGCGTTCCATGTCTCTCCGGGGGTGTTGGGGGCGGACGGAAAGTCGCGTGCCCCGGCACCGGGTGAGTGCGGGAAGCGGGACTAGTTTTTGACCTTCAGCGACATTAGCATCCGCTGCACGTTGGCGAAGTCACTGCCCTCGTTGACGTACTGCGCCGCCTGGCCCAGGGTGTCAAAGGCCTTCGCCGGAGCCACTTTCTGGTCCGGGGCGAAGGCTGTGAGCGCCACCAGGTCGCCGAAGGAGTAGTCCCCCTTGCCGGCGGGGCCGCGAACCACGTTCCGCAGTTCGCACGCCTTGCCGTCCGCTCCACCCACCAGGTTAGTGATGCCGTAGGAACCGAAGTAGCGGTAGCCCTGGATCACCCGGTAGACCATCCGCGGCGGGATGGTTCCCTCCCCGCCCTGCGCGGCGAGCTCGAACGGTACGCTGCTGATCACGGTGTACGGGTGCTTTGCGCTGTCCGGGCAGTCAGCGGACGACGGCGGGAGTCCCGTCCTGAGTGCGGCAACGAAGGTACCGTCTGGCTTCTTCACGTCGACCTTCAGTCCGCCGGGAAGGACGCCTTCCTCCGGCGGCACGGATTGGGCGATCCAGTCCGCCGGCAGGTCGAAGCTGACTGTCTTGGCGGAGTCCGAGAACGTCTTCCAGGCAGCGGCGGTGGCCGCGCCCTCCGGTGCGGCCGGCGTTGCGGAGGTGGATGCAGCGCTGCTCCCGGTTGCACCCGGGGTGGCTCCCTGCGTTGGGCTGCCGGACGTTGCAACCCCGTTCGCAGCCGCTCCGGAGGGTGCCGGCTGCGCTGTCCAGCCAGGACTTCCGGCCGGTGTTCCGGAGCACGCCGCCAGGAAAACTGCGGCGGCAACAAGAGACGCGCCGGAAAGGACGGTGGATGCTGCCTTGCCTGTCATGGAAGCCAGCCTAGCGGCGCTCCGTCCGCTCTCCTGCGCGCACGCGGGGGTGTTTTCGACATCATTGGCGCGCCCCTCCGCCAGCCGCCTGACCAGCTCCCAACCCGGGCACGTGCCCGCCGTGCCGCCGTCGGACATTTACCACCCCGGGCTGGGACTAGGCTGGAAGCTATGGCGGAAGAGCAGACCGGCGCAGCCGAAGAGAATCCCGCGGACAACTCCGCCCTGAACATGTCCGCCGTGGACGTCGCCGACTGGCGGCTGCGGACCTTTGCGCTGTACGACGCCGTCCGCCGGATCTCTGCAGAGAGCCCGTCCGAGGCCCACTCTTACTGGCGCCACCAGCGCGACCTGATGTTCGCCACCCACCCCGCGTCCGCGCTCACCGCAGCGGACAAGGCGCACTTCTCCGGCCTGAAGACCGCCGACTACGATCCCATCTACCGCTTCCACGTGCCGCTGACCAAAGAGGGTGCCGGCAGGGAAATGAGTGTCGATACCGGGACCGACGGCGTGGTCCACTTTGTCCGGCTGGGCACCTTTGATCTTCCGGAGATGGGCCAGTTGGGTGTGTGGAAGATCCATGGCTACGGCGGGGGCATCTTCGTCCCGTTCCGGGACGCCACGGCCGGCCAGCCGGGTGGAAGCTACGGGGCGGGCCGCTACCTGCTGGACACCATCAAGGGTGCCTTCCATGGCCTCAACGGCAGCGGCCCCGATGCCACGTTCGTCCTGGACTTCAACTTTGCGTACAACCCGTCCTGCGCCTATAACGAAGCGTGGGCCTGCCCCCTGCCCGGGCCGTCCAACCGGCTGGCAGTGGACATCCCCGTGGGCGAGCTGTACTGACCTATGGCGGGTCTTTACAGGGCTTCCGGGTGCGCAGCTTTGCTGGTCCCTGCCCGCGGCACTGACAATTTTGCCGGTGCCTCCGCGTGATGGAGGGAACGCCAGCACCGGCAGGGCCGGAGACCACCACCCGGCGTCTTCCCGCCACCAGGCACTACCCCGGGGTCCTGCGCTTTCCCGTCGTCCGGCAGCTGATCCGCTTCTCCGGCGTCGGCGTCATCTGCACGGCGGCGTCCCTGGGAATCTATGCGCTGCTGCGGCCCTGGCTTGGCGCGCAGCTGGCCAACGCGGTGGCACTGGTCCTTACGTCCCTGCTGAACACGGCCCTGAACCGGCGGCTGACCTTCAAGATCGCCGGCCAACAGCGCCGCACGCGGGACCACCTCAACGGCCTGGTGGTGATCGGCGTGGCCCTGGTGATTACCGGCAGCAGCCTCGGTGTGCTGCACTGGTTCAATCCGCACGCCACGGTAGGGGACGAACTCGTTGCCACCACGCTGTCCGGGTTCCTCGCCACCGCTGTGCGGTTCAGCATGCTGCGGCACTGGATCTTCCGCCGGGCACGGCACCGCTGATTCGGGGACCGGGACAGTCAGGGGCGCTGGCCCGCGCCCAGGTTTTTGACGCTGCCCACCGCCGCCCGGACAGCGGCCGCCGCAGCCGCCAGGTCCTCCTCTGTCACTGAAGCGTCGAAACTGAACCGGACAGCGGTCTGGGCCACCTCGGCGGAAATCCCCATGGCGGTGAGTACGGGCGACGGCGCATCAGAGCCGGCAGCGCACGCCGAGCCGCTGGAGCAGACTACGCCGCGCCGTTCCAGTTCCAGGAGGACGGACTCGCCGCTGGTTCCAGGGAAGCAGAACGAGGCCACCGACGGGAGTCGTTCCGAGGGGTGGCCGGTAAGGATGGCCTGGGGCACTCCCGCCAGGACGGCGCCGATGAACCGGTCACGCAGTGTTTCCACCCGTGCCTGCTGCTCTGGCTGGCGGTCCTGGGCAAGTGTGAGGGCAGTGGCCAGTCCCACCGCTCCGGCTACGTTTTCGGTGCCGGAACGGCGGCCCCGTTCCTGCCCGCCACCGTGGATGACCGGTTCCAGCCGGACGCGGCTCCGGACGAACAGCGCGCCGCAGCCTTTGGGTGCACCGAGCTTGTGACCGGAGATGCTCATGGCGTCCACGCCCAGGGAGCTGGTGTCCAGCGGCAGCCAGCCTGCGGCCTGGACGGCGTCCGTATGGAACGGAACGCCGCGGGCGTGGGCCAGCTCCGCCAGGGCGGGGATGGGCTGGACGGTTCCCACCTCGTTGTTGGCGTACATGATGCTTACCAGGGCCGTTTCCGGATGCAGCACGGCTGCCAGCGCCTCCGGCGTGACGCGTCCGGTGGCGTCCACCGGCACCACGTCCACGGTAAAGCCGTGGAAGCGTTCCAGGTACCGGGCGGACTCCTCCACCGCAGGATGTTCAACGGCGCTGATCACTACCCGGTCCAGCTGCGGGTTTGCGGCCTGCCGGGCCAGTGCGATTCCCTTGACGGCCAGGTTGTCCGCCTCGGTGCCGCCGGAGGTGAACACCACTTCGCCCTGCCGGCAGCCAAGGACCGACGCGACTGCCGACCGTGCTCCTGCGAGCGCCGCTGCGGCCGACTCGCCGAGAGTGTGGTGGCTGGACGGGTTGCCGAACCCGCCGGTGAGGTGGGGCCACATGGCGTCCAGCACTTCCCGGCGGACGGGGGTGGTGGCGGCTGCGTCGAGGAAGATCACGGCAGCGTCACCGGGCGGTCAGTTCGACGTCGAGGCCCAGGTCCAGGGCGGCCACGGTGTGGGTGAGTGCACCCACGGAGATGACATCCACGCCCGTGGCGGCAATGGCGCCAACCGTGCCCAGGTTGACGTTGCCGCTGGCTTCCACGCGGGCGCGTCCGGCCACGAGCGCCACGCCGTCCTTCAGCTCCGGCACCGTGAAGTTGTCCAGCATGATGGTGTCCACTCCCGCGGCCAGCACGGGTTCGATCTGGTCCATGCGGTCCACTTCCACTTCGAAGTGGGTGGTGTGCCCCAGCTGTGCCTTGGCAGCGAGCAGGAGTTCCGTGAGCTTTGCAGGGTCTCCCCCGGTCATCACCGCGAGGTGGTTGTCCTTGGCCAGGACGGCGTCGGAGAGGCTGTAGCGGTGGTTCGCTCCGCCGCCGCACCTTACGGCGAAGCGTTCCAGGATCCGCAGGCCGGGCGTGGTCTTGCGCGTGTCGGTAATGCGGGCCCGGGTTCCCTCGGCGAGGGCCACGTACTCTGCCGTTTTCGTGGCGATGGCGGACATCCGCTGGACCAGGTTCAGCGCCACCCGTTCTGCCATCAGCACGGAGCGGGCGGTGCCGCTGACCCGCGCGAGGTGCGTGCCGGCGTCGAACGCTTTGCCGTCCGCTACCAGGAGTTCCACCTGGGTGTTGGGGTCCACCAGTTGCATGGCGTCCCGGAACACGGTGGCGCCGCTAAGGACGCCGGGCACGCGGGCGTTGAGGACTGCGGTGGCGCGGGCATCTGCCGGGATGAGCAGCTGCGAGGTGATGTCGCCACCGGGAGCATCCTCGTCGAAGGCCCGTTCCAGGATTTCCCGGACGGGGGCCGGCGGGAGGGTGAGGTCCAGCGCCGGGCGCGGGGCGGCAGCGAGGGCGATCACGGCGGGTTCAGTCATGGAGCAGGCTCGCTTTCGGGCGGGAAGGACGGGAGGGTTCGGCGTGTACGGGTTCGTCACTGCGGTAGTGCGCCCCCAGGGAGTCACGGCGGTCAAGGGCGGCAGCGACCAGCAGTTGGGCAGCCAGTAAGAGGTTGCGGTCCTCGCAGGCAACAGGGTCAGCGGCGGATTCCAGGTCAGGAAGGACGACGGCGGCCCAGGACTCAAGCGTCCGGCCAGCCTTGAGCAACAGCTCCCCGGAGCGCAGCACCCCGGCATGCGAGGCCATCAAAGAACGGAGCGCCCCGCGGGAAAAGGGCTCCCCGGCCCCTTCACTCCCGCCGAAGTTGGACGGCCAACCCCCGGCGAGCGCACCTGGCCGATCCCCCGCACCTTCTAAAGCAGCAGGGACGGTGACGTGCGCACTTGCGTTCCGCGGCAGGGCTGCGGAAGCGTAAGGCAGCTCCGGAGGTCCCGAAAGCGCCGTTGTTGCGTGAGCGTCCGCACCGGCCGCCGAGCTTGCGAGGCGATCGCCGGTGCGAGGCGCGAGTGCAGGCGCCGAGGGACTTGCGGAGCTGCCCTCCAGGAAAGATTCAACAGCACGGCGGCCGAAGACGAGTCCCTCGAGGAGGGAGTTGCTGGCCAGCCGGTTTGCCCCTTGGACGCCCGTGCACGCAACTTCCCCGGCAGCGTAGAGGCCGGGAACGGTGGTGCGGGCGGAGAGGTCGGTGCGTACCCCGCCCATCCAGTAGTGGGCGGCGGGGGCGACGGGGACCAGTTCGCGGGTCCAGTCGATGCCGGCGTCGAGGGTTTTGCGGGTGAGGGTGGGGAACCGTTGTTGGAGGAAGCCTGCACCCCTGGCCTGTTCAATGACGCGGGCGTCGAGGTAAACGTGGCCGGTGGGGTCGCCGAGTTTGGCCAGGTGGAGGGCGATGCTGCGGGAGACGACGTCGCGGGGTGCCAGTTCGGCGTCGGGGTGGTAGGCCTGCATGAACCGGCGTCCGCCGGAGTCCAGCAGGATGGCCCCTTCGCCGCGGACGGCCTCAGAGATCAGCAGTGGCCCGTCCAGCCGGGCCGGGTGTGCCGTGGCAGAGCTGACCAGGCAGGTGGGGTGGAACTGGAAGAACTCGAGGTCTGCCACTGCCGCTCCGGCGCGGACGGCGAGCGCCAGTCCGTCGGCGGTGGCAACGGCGGGATTGGTGGTTTGGGCGAACAGCTGGCCTGCTCCCCCCGTGGCCAGCAGGACGGCGTCCGCGTCCAAGCTGAGGTTCCGGCCGGTGTGCTGGTATTGCACGCCTGCCACCCTTCCGTTGCGGGTGACGAGCGCAGTGGCGTGGGCATGCGTGAGGACGGCGAGTTTTCCTTCGTCCTGCCGGGACAGCACCGCCTGGATCAGCGCGCCGGCGACGCGCGCACCCGTCGCGTCGCCGCCTGCGTGCAGAATGCGCGGGGCGCTGTGGGCCGCTTCGAGTCCAAGGGCCGGGCCGTCGTCGTGCGTTGCCCCATCCGTGCCTGCCTTGGCCTGCCCGGCATCGAAGGCAACCCCGTAGCCCTGCAGGCCGGCGATGTCCTGCCGCGCCTCAGTGCACATCAGCCGGACCGCGGCCTCGTTGCAGTGCCCGGCCCCGGCGCGCAGGGTGTCCGCGATGTGCGCGGCGACGGTATCCCCAGGGGCAGGTTCGTCGAGGACGGCGGAGATGCCGCCCTGCGCGTACCAGGTGTTGCTCTGATCCAGCGCGCCTTTGGTCAGCAGCACCACGTCCGCGCCGGCATCGGCGGCAAGCAGTGCGGCGTAGAGGCCTGCGATGCCGCTTCCGACGACGGCCAGACGGCGCGTCATCAGGGCCTCGCAGCGAGCATGCGCTCAAGCGCAATCCTGGCGTTGGCCTGCACGTGGTCGTCAACGGTGATGCGGTTGACGACACGGCCGGCCACCAGTTCCTCCAGTACCCAGGCCAGGTAGCCGGGGTGGATGCGGTACATGGTGGAGCACGGGCAGATCACCGGGTCCAGGCAGAAGATGGTGTGCTGCGGGTACTCGGCCGCAAGCCGGTTCACCATGTTGATCTCGGTGCCGATGGCGAACGTGGTGGGCTCGGTGGCGGCGGCGATGGCCTTCTTGATGAAATCCGTGGAACCGGCGGAATCCGCGGCGTCCACCACCTCCATGGGGCACTCGGGGTGCACGATCACCTGGACGCCGGGGAACTCAGTCCGGGCCTTCTCGATTTGCGCCACGCTGAACCGCTTGTGCACGGAGCAGAACCCATGCCACAGGATCACGCGGGAGTCCAACAGTGCCTGTTCGTCGTTGCCGCCCAGGTCCTTGCGCGGGTTCCACATGGGCATCTGCTCCAGCGGCACGCCCAGCGCCTTGGCGGTGTTGCGGCCCAGGTGCTGGTCCGGGAAGAACAGCACCCGCTGGGCGCGCCGGAAGGCCCACTCCAGGACCGTCTTTGCGTTGGAGGAAGTGCAGACGATGCCACCGTGTTCGCCGCAGAACGCCTTGAGGGCTGCGGAGGAGTTCATGTAGGTGACGGGGAGGACCGGGACCCGGCCCTCGGCGTCGGGCTCGGTTCCGAAGATGTCCTCGAGCTGCTCCCAGCATTCCTCCACCGAGTCCGCGTCCGCCATGTCGGCCATGGAGCAGCCGGCGGCGAGGTTGGGCAGGATGACGGCCTGCTCCGGCGTGGAGAGGATGTCCGCGGTCTCGGCCATGAAGTGGACGCCGCAGAAGATGATCGCCTCCGCATCCGGCCGGGTGAGTGCCGCGTTGGCCAGCTGGAAGGAGTCGCCCACGAACTCCGCGTACTGGATGACTTCATCGCGCTGGTAGAAGTGGCCCAGGATCACCGCGCGGTCCCCCAGTGCGGCCTTGGCTGCTTTGATGCGCTCCCCGAGCTCGGCGTCGCTGGCCAGCTTGTATTCTTCGGGAAGCTGGCCCTGGCGCGGCGTGCCGGCCGGGGCCGGATCGGCGCTGGATGCCCCGGGACCGTAGGCCGGTACCCCTGCAAGCGCCTCGGCCAGGTCGTAGTCCCACGGGCCCTTGGCCAGCGCCGGGCTGCAGGTGCTGCGTTCAGCGGCTGCGCCCTTTTCGGCCTGTTCGCGCGTGATCAGCTGGATTGCCGTGTTGACGCTGCTCATGGTGTGCTCCTGTTATCTGGGTCAAGGCCTGGCCGGCCGGTAAAGCGGTAGAGGCGTGGCGGGCGGTGCTTGCCGCCCTGGAGGTATTCCCCGGTTTCTTCGATTTCCGGGGTGGCTTTGAGTTGCCGCCGGAAATTTGCGGGATCCAACTGGCGGTCAAGGACTGCTTCATAGACTTCGCGGACCTGGGCCAGCGTGAAGTACTCCCCCAGCAGGTGGTACGCCACCGAGCCGTAGGCCAGCTTGTTGCGCAGGCGCCAGAGCGCGTAGTCCACGATGGCGTTGTGGTCGAACGCCAACTCACCCAGCCGGTCCGCGCGGAACCACTTCACGTTTTCGGACTCGTCCGCGAGGGCTGCTTCCGTAGGCTGGACCAGGGCCCAGTAGACGATGGAGACGACACGCTGGGTGGGTGAACGGTGGAGTCCGCCGAAGGCGTACAGCTGCTCAAGGTAGCTGGGGGCAAGGCCGGTGGTCTCCCGCAGGTTCCTGGCGGCGGCGTCCTGGAGCGATTCGTCATGGCTCAGCGGGCCGCCCGGCAAGGCCCACATCCCCTTGAACGGTTCCCGGATGCGGCGCACCAGGGGAAGCCACAGGGTGGGACGGCCGGAGGTGGCGCTGGGCCGGAGGGCGAAGATCACCGTGGAGATGGCCAGCGACGGCGGCGCGGCCTGCCGCTCGGAAACATTAGCCGAGCTGTAGTACACCTGTCCCACCACCTTCCATCTTCCTCGACCGCCGGCATTGGACCGGTCGACCATCAGTTATAGTCATCTTGACCAAAACTAATTCTACGGCTGGGCATCCCCTAAAGGGAAATGTTTCTGCCCACGCATTTACGGGCGCGGCCGGGACTGGAGACATTCCGTCAGCTACGGGCGATCGAACTCCTGCTGCTAATCCCGGTTACCGGTTTCGCCCCCCATTTCGGGGCAGCCGCCCGGAAGCGGTAAATTCAATAGGTCCCAAAAGGACCCCCGGGCCTCTTACCCCGGACCCATCCAGCCCCAGAAGGTGCACCTGCCCATGACGATGAAGTCTGCCCATACGCCATCAACCACCACACCAAAGGCCGCCGCCGTCCACAGCATGAAGCCCCGCCAGCTGACCATGATGGGGCTGGGCAGCGCCATAGGAGCGGGGCTGTTCCTGGGGTCCGGTGCCGGAGTCCAGGCGGCAGGGCCGTCAGTACTCATCTCCTACCTGGTGGCCGGAACGCTGATCATCCTGGTCATGTGGGCCCTTGGTGAGATGGCGGCAGCACACCCGAACAGCGGGGCCTTCTCCGTGTATGCGCAGCGCGCGCTGGGCCGCACGGCAGGCGCCACCATCGGCTGGCTGTGGTGGCTGCAGCTGGTGGTGGTGATCGCGGCCGAGGCCCTGGGCGCGGCCGGGCTGCTGTTCTCCGTGTGGCCAGTAGTCCCGGTCTGGGCCCTGGCGCTGCTGTTCATGGTGGTCTTCACCGCCATCAACCTGGCCGGGGTCCGCAACTTTGGCGAGTTCGAGTTCTGGTTCGCCATCCTCAAAGTAGCCGTGATCGTCCTATTCCTCGGAGTTGGTGCAGCGCTGCTCCTGGGCATGCTCCCCGGCGTCGAGTCTCCCGGCGCGCAGAATCTCACCGGGAACTTTGCGCCGCAGGGTCTGGGCGGCGTTGCTGCTGCCCTGTTCGTGGTGATCTTCGCGTTTGGCGGAACGGAGATTGTGTCGGTGGCGGCAGCCGAAACCGAGGACCCGGAGCGCAGTGTGGGCAAGGCCATCCGCACGGTGGTGTGGCGGATCCTCGTGTTCTACATCGGCTCCGTCTTCGTCATCGCCGCCGTCCTTCCCGCCACCTCCAAGAGCCTTGCCTCCCCCTTTGCCGGCGTCCTGGACGCGGCCCGGATCCCTGGTGCGTCCACCGCCATCACCCTGGTGGCCGTCGTCGCGCTTCTCTCCGCCCTCAATGCCAATCTTTACGGCGCCTCCCGCATGGTTTACTCGCTGGCCCAGCGGGGCGAGGCTCCCCGTGTCCTGACCCGCCTCAACCGCGCAGGCGTGCCGCTGCCCGCGGTGGCCGTGTCCGTGGCCTTCGGCTTCGTGGCCACTGTCCTGGAACTCCTGTTCCCGGACCGTATCCTGCCTGCGCTGTTCCAGCTGGTGGGATCGACGTGCCTGGTGGTCTGGGGCAGCGCCCTGATCTCCCAGCTGATCCTCCGACGGCGGGCAGACCGCGACGGCACCCCGCTGCCCCTGCGGATGAAGGGCTTTCCCGGCCTGACCATCCTGGGCCTGGTGCTGCTGGGACTCATCTTCGCCGTCGGGTTCAGCGCCGACGCCAGCCGCGTGCAGCTCTTCAGCACTTTCGCCCTGATCGCCGGCATCGCACTGGCGTGCGCCGTTGGCGCCCGGCTGACCGGCGGGAGGCAGCCCACCAACCGGTAGAGTGGTGCGTACCTTTCCAAGGAAGTCGCACCGACGCGCCGGGCCCGCCCAGGCGCCGTACCTGATTGGGGAACTGACACCATGAGCGGCAGGCACAGCGGCCAGCAGCAGGCGCACACCGTTGAGGGCACCGACCCGCAGATGTATGTGGCGGTCCACGAACCCGCGGCCGACGCAGGGCTTCGGCCCGTCTTGCTGCTGCATGGCTTCTCCTCCTCATCCAAGCTCAACTGGGAGGACACAGGCTGGGTCTCGGCCCTGCTCGACGCCGGCCGACGGGTGATCACGGTGGACCTGCCCGGTCACGGCCGCAGTGGTGCGCCCGAGGACATGGACTCCTACTCCCCCAGCCGTATCCGTGCGGACCTGCTGCAGGCAGCGTTCGACGCCGGCGCCCGGCCCTTGCAGGACGGCGATCCTTCCAGCGGGCTGGACGTGGTGGGCTATTCCCTGGGCTCCCGGCTCGCCTGGGAGTTTGCGGCAACCCAGCCCGAGCTGGTGCACCGGCTGGTGCTTGGCGGCCCCAACGACTCCGACCCCCTGGCGGCCTTCGACCTCGTAGCCGCCCAGGACTATCTGGCAGACGGCACGCCGATCAAGGACGAGTCCACCGCCCAGCTGCTCAAGATGGCGCTGCTGCTGCCCAGCAACAACATCTTCGCGCTCCTGTCGCTCGTGGAGGCCATCAAGGCGGAGCCCTATGACCCGGCCGAAGCGGTCCCCCACGTTCCCATGCTGCTGGTGGCTGGAGACAAGGACGAACGGGCGGCGACGTTGCCCAAGCTTGCCGAACTCGCCGGCAGCGCGGGGTCCATGGCCGAACAGGTGATCCTTCCGGGCCGGAACCACACCAACGCCATCACCAGCAGGGCCTTCAAGCAGGCCGCCATTTCGTTCCTGGCCGTCTGAGCGATACCAGTCTGCTGCCGCCGGAAACCAGACAGCAGCCCTTGAACGTTTGCTGACGACGGGCCGCGGCGGTCAGCGACAGAGCGCCGGGAAGGAAACATGGGGACGCGTTTCGAGGACCGCACGGAGGGCGGACAACGCCTTGCCGCTGCCCTGGCCCAGTTCCGGGAGCGCCCGGACACCGTGGTCCTGGGCCTGGCCCGCGGGGGCATCGCGGTCGCGGCGGCTGCGGCAACGGCGCTGGGCCTGCCCCTGGGCACCGTCCTGGTGCGCAAGCTGGGGATCCCCGGGCACGAGGAAACCGCGTACGGCGCCCTGGCCCTGGCCCGGGGCCGCACGGTCCGGCTGATCAATAAACCGCTGCTGGAGCGGGTCCTGGAACATGGGGTTTCCCGGGAATCGCTGAACGCCGTGGAAGACCGCGAACGGGCCGAACTGCTCCGCCGGGCGGGGCTTTACCCGGGGGCCGGTATGGACGTAGCGGACAAGACCGTACTCCTGGTGGATGACGGCCTGGCCACCGGCGCCACGATGCGCGCCGCCGTCGAGGCCGTGCGGGAAGGTGGCGCTGCTGCGGTGATTGCCGCCGCCCCCGTGGGTTCGGTTGATGCCCAGGCGTTACTGGAGCGGGTATGCGACGCGGTGGTCTGCCTGCACCTGCCCGGCAAGTTCCGGGCCGTGGGGAGCCACTACCGGCGCTTTCCGCAACTGAGCGACGACGACGCAGTCAGGCTGCTGGCACAGTAGCAACACCTGGACAAACAGCAGGCCCGGACCAAGCGGTCCGGGCCTGCTGTTTGCGCGCTTGGCGGCGGGTGGGCGGGCCCACGCCGTCCGGGTTCCCTGGCCGAAGCGAAGCAAGGCTAGGGTGACGGTGGCTGGGCCCACGCCGTCCGGGTTCCCTGGCCGAAGCGAAGCGAGGTTAGGGGGACGGTGGGGACTAGTGGTGGCTGCTGACGCCCAGCGGACGGCCCTTGGTTTCTTTGGCCAGCACCACGCCGACGGCGGAGATGACGCAGAGGACCATGATGTAGATGCCGATTGAGCCTGTCCACTTAGTGGACTGCAGCAGCGATTCCGCGATGGTGGCTGCAAAGGCTCCGCCCAGGATGGCGCCGAAGGCGTACCCGATGGAGATGCCTGAGTAGCGGACGTTTGCGGGGAACATCTCGGCGTACATGGCGGACATGGGTCCGTAGGACAGGCCCAGGCCAATGGTCAGGACGAAAAGGGCGACGCCGTAGAGCATGATGTCCTTGGTGTCGATCAGGGCAAACATGGGGATCATCCATGCGAAGACGATGGCGTAGCCGATCAGGAACGTCTTGACGCGGCCAATGCGGTCGGAGAGCCAGCCGCCCACCAGGGTGAAGATCAGCCAGCCGAAGGAGGCCAGAGTGGTGGCCAGGAGAATCTGCGGCGTGGGCATCTTCAGCGTCTTGGTGGCGTAGGAGATGAAGAACGCAATCAGCAGATAACCGGCTGCGTTGTTGCCGATGAAGATCAGGGTGGAGTACAGCACCGGCAGCTTGTGGTTCCGGATCAGTTCGCCCAGGGGCGCCTTGCTCTCCTTCTTGCGCAGCGCCATCTCCTGGAAGACCGGGCTTTCGGCGACGGCCCGGCGGATCAGGTAGCCCACCACGATCAGGACGATGGAGAGCAGGAACGGCACGCGCCAGCCCCAGGCAGCGAAGTCTTCCTTGGACATGCTGGTGTTGAGGAAGAACAGCAGGCCGGTGGCCAGGATCATGCCCACGGGCACGCCGATCTGCGGGTAGGCGCCGAACAGTCCGCGGCGGTTGACCGGCGCGTGCTCGACGGCCATGAGGGCGGCACCGCCCCACTCGCCGCCGGCGGAGAAGCCCTGGATGACCCTCAGCAGGATCAGCAGCACGGGAGCCCAGGCGCCGATCTGCGCGTAAGTGGGCAGCATGCCGATCAGGGCGGTGGCCGCGCCCATCATCACCAGGGTGAAGACCAGCATGGCCTTCCGGCCCAGGCGGTCGCCCAGGTGACCGGCGATGACGGCGCCGAGCGGACGGAACAGGAAGCTGATGCCGATGAGGGCAAAGGAGAGAATCTGGGCCAGGCCGGGGTTGGATTCGTTCAAGGGTGCGAGGAACAGCGGTGACAGCAGCGTTGCGGTCAGCTGGGCAAAGATGAAGAAGTCGTACCACTCGATTGTGGTGCCGACCAGGGTGCCGGCGAGGACCTTGCGCTCCTCGCGCCGACTGCTGGGACCAGCGAGGGTGTCCACCTTGGAAGGTGTGGTCATTGAAACTCCATTGTTTATTGGGCAGCAAGCCACCCGGACGCCTTCAGAATTACCGACAGAACGGTCAGTTAGTTAGTAGGGTACTACGAAAACGTGATGCGGAACACGGACTTTGGGGATTTTTAGCGGCCAAGCAGCCGCGGAAGACATGTTCTATATTTGAACTGCAAGTTCGTATTGAGGACAATACCGCCTCCCGGGGAGCGAGACAAGGGTCACGGATGGGGCGGCCTGCAACCTAGGATGGACAACATGACTCCTCCAGCAGCGGCAGCCCAAGCCGGAGCTGCGCCGCAGGCTTCGCCTTCCCAGACCCTGTCGCGCGGCATCCGTGCGCTCGAGATCCTTGCGGCCGCACCCGGCCCGCTGACCATCGCCGAACTGGCCGAGGCCATGGGTGTCCACCGTTCGGTGGCGTACCGGATCCTGCGCACCTTGGAAGACCATTCCCTCCTGGTGCGGGACGACGCCGGACGGGTCCAGCCCGGGCCTGGCCTGGCGGTCCTGGCGCGCGGCGTATCCCGCAACCTTCAGAGCGCCGCCCTCCCGGAGCTCACCCAGCTGGCAAACTCGCTGGACATGACGGCTTTCGTGGCGGTCTGGGACCACCACGACTGCATCACGCTCGTTACTGTCGAACCGAGGCATTCGGGAGCCAGCGTGGCCCAGCGTCCCGGCACGCGCCACCCCATCAATGCGGGGGCGCCGGGTATTGCCATCCAGTCGGCCCTCACCGAACCGGAGTGGGACCGGCTGGACACCGGTATCCCCTACCGGCCGGAGGCGTTGGAAGCCCGGAGGAGGGGCTACTCAGCCAGCCATGACGAGGTCATCGCCGGGGTCTCCTCGCTGGCAGCCCCGGTCCGGGTGCCTGGCGGACGTCCGGCAGCCCTCGCGGTCGTCTACATCCGTTCCGCCCAAGACCCGGAAGCCGTGGGGGCCGCCATCGCCCAGAGCGCGGCACGGATCGAGAGCCAGCTCGCCTAGCAGTACACGCCACGGCAAAACAGCGGCCGGACAGGCGGTCCAGGGTGCGCCGTGCAGGCTGCGCTGTCAGTCCTTTCGGCGGAGCACGACGGCGGCTCCCCCGCCAAGCAGCGCAAGCGTCACCGCAGCACCGACCGGGACAAGGAACGCGGCGCCGGGCCCGTACAGCTGCGCCAGCTGTCCCCCAACAGAGGACCCGAGGGCCGTTCCGGCGACAATCCCGCTGGCGAGCGCAGTCATGACCGTGCCCAGCCTGCCGGCGGGTGCCACCCTCCCGCCCACGGCGAAGACGGTGACCATCACCGGGCCCACCGGCAGCCCGAGGAGCAGCAGGACCGCCGCCATCGTGGGCAGCGACGACGGCACCAGCAGCAGGACGGCCAGTGCTGCCATCAGGACAGCACACAACACCCAGCGCAGCGGCAGGCCCGCGCGGCGGGGCCAATAGGCAACTGAGAGGGCCGCGGCAGCCGAGCTGAGGCCCATGACGGCGTACAGCAGCCCCGCTATTTCGGTGCCGGCGAGCCCGGCGGCGAATGCGCTCAGGGCAGCCTGGGTGGAGCCGAAGAATGTCCCCATGCAGCCCATGGCAAAGACCGGCAGGGCCACCACCCACGGCAGCTTTGCAGGGCCGCCCGCACGGCGACTCCTGCCCGGGGAACGACGGGCGGCCGGAACCGCCCGGTGGGTGGGATGGACGGCGAAGCCGGGCACCAGCGTGATGGTCAGGGCCGCGGCCAGTGCCAGCGGCAGCCACGGTGCAACAAGGCTGGCCAGGATTCCCACCAGGGCCGGCCCCAGGACGAAGGTCACCTCATCCGCGGTGCTCTCGTAGGAGAGTGCCGTATCCAGGTCGCGGGCAGGATCGGAGGGCGGAGCCGTACCATCCGCGTTGCCCGTCAGGGACATCCACCGTACGCGCGCCAGGGGTCCCACCTGCGGGCTGGTGGCGCCGGCTGCGAAGGCAACCGCCAGGACAGCAAGCGGGAAATCCCCGGCTGCAGCAGTGGCGTTGGCGGTGAGCACCAGGGCCAGTACGGCCAGGGTATTGAGCACGGCGGAGAGCAGCAGGATTGGCCGCTGTCCGCTCCAATCCGCCAGGGATCCCAGCAGCGGGGCGCCAAGGGCCGAGCCGATGCCCACCGCGCCGGCGGCTGTTCCGCCGGCGGCAAAGGACCCGCTGACGGAAGTGACCAGGGTAAGCGTGCCCATGGTCAGCATGGCCAGCGGAAGTCTCGCGAAGAGCCCCAGGGGGATGAAGCTCCGGCCTGCGAGCTGCGGGAGGCGCGAAAAGCGTCCGGGCGCCGGCCCTGGCACCGGGTTCGAGGCGGAGACGCGGGCGGGGGTGTCGCTGGTGCTTGAAGGAGAAATTTGTGGAGTCAATTCCGGGCTCGCTCAGTAAGTGCGCATCGTCCCTCCTCCCGATGCGCGCAACCCGGTAACGCGTAACAGTATATCGGCCACGGTCAGACGAGCGCGTCCAGGCTTTCGGAGATCCGCAGCGTGGAACCGTTCCGGCTCTTGTGTACCTGCAGCTGCGTGCCGATCCGCTGTTTCATCTCGGCCACATGGCTGACAAGCCCCACTACCCTGCCGCCGTCGCGGAGCCCCTCAAGGGCATCCATCACCTGTTCCAGCGACTGTTCGTCCAGGCTTCCAAAACCCTCATCCACGAACAGGGTCTCGATCTCGACTCCTCCGGCCTCCTGCTGGACAACGTCCGCCAGGCCCAGGGCCAGGGAGAGCGACGCCATGAAGGATTCGCCGCCGGACAGGGTGGACGTGTCCCGGTGGTAGCCGGTCCACTGGTCCACCACTTCGAGTCCCAGCCCTGACTTCGCACCCCGGGCGGCTTTGGCGTCCGTGTGCTGGAGCAGGTAACGGCCATCGCTCATAGCCACCAGCCGTTCGGACGCGGCGAGGGCCACCTGTTCCAGCCGGGCGGCCAGCACGTAGCTGTTGAGGCTCATCCGGTAGGTGTTCTCGCCCCGGCCGGACGCGGCATCAGCCAATCCCGTGAGCATTTGTGCCTTCTCCGCAGGCTGCCGTGACGAGCAGGCCAGCGCCCCGTATTCGGCAGCAATCGACGTCAGCGAGGCCACGCAGCGGGCGGCCAGGCCAGCAGCCAAATCGGCCTCCCGGGCTTCGTTCTGGGCAGCCGCCGCTCCGGCGCGCAGTCCTGTCAGCCGTTCCTCGTCCACTTGGAAGCCCTCCGCGGCCTCAGCCAGTGCCAGCACGATGTCCTCGGACTCGAACAATCCGGCCACCCGGGCGGCCTCGTCCTGGGCAGCACGGATTGCGGCGTCCAGGGCCGCGGCCTCAGAGGCTCCAAGGAGCTGGCCGCGGACGTCGGCGACAGTGGCGAAGCCAGCTTCCGGCAGGGCACGTTCAAGGTGTTCCTGCGCTTCGCCGGCCTGCAGCAATGCAGCATCCAGGCGTGACTGGGCTTCGACCGCTTTACCCAGGACCGCCACGGCTTCCTCAAGTGCCCGCAGGCGGCGGTCCAGGCTCCGGTGGCCGCCGCGCAGGCCTGCCAAACCTTTGTCCAGGGAACCAGCCTGTTCAGCCAGCTCGGCAAGGGAAGCGGCAACCCGGGACCGGTCCGCCTCCGCTTCTGCCACGCCGGACCGGGCCTGCCCGAGGCCAGCATCCAACGCTTCGAGCCGCTGCCGCCTGCTCCGGAGTTCCTCCATTGCCTGCTCGGCATCGTTTGCGGCGGCGAGGGCAGCATCCGCTGCAGCGCGCGCTTCTGCCGCAGGGGTGTTCCCGCCTTGTCCGGCGAGAACAGCCACCGCCTGCTCAGCCTTGGCAAGTTCAGCCGTAACCGCGGCGTGCGCTGCCTCTGTGGCCTCGAAAATGCCGTGGGCTTGTTCCTCTTCCTGGGCCAGGCCCGGCCCTCCGCTGCCTGCATCTGCGGGACTGGGATGGTGCCCGCTGCCGCATACGGCACAGGGTTCTCCGTCAACCAGCTTCGCGGCCAGTTCGGATGCGGCATTGGCCAGGCGTTCCTCCCGCACGTCCAGCCAGCGGCGCTTGGCCTCCAACAGGTTTTCCCGCGAGTCTGAGTGGCGGGCTTTGACGAGGCCCAGGGCTTTGACGGCGGAACCGTGGCGCCGGACCACATCCAGCAGTTCCGCGGCGGCGGCAGCTTCCTTGCGGCGCAGCGCGGCGTCGGTGGACCGGGTTTCCAGCCGGTCCATGCCGTCCACCAGCTGTTCGCGTTCCACCAGCAGCTGCGAGACGGTGTTGCCCAGCGTCTCCATGTCCTGCTGGAGTTCCTCCTGCTTCCCGGACAGAACCCCGTGCCGCATTCGGAGGTCCCGGAGCCTGTCCTCGTCCGGCAGCCGTGCCTCGACTACCGCCAACAGCGACCGCAGCCGGCCCAGTTCTTCCGCGGCCCCTGGCACGCTGCCCTTGGCGGCAGCGCCATGTTCACCGGCTGCGGCGGTTCCGGCGGAAGTTACGGACTCCAATCCCGCACCGGCAGCTTCCGCCGCCGGTTCCAGGCTGAGCTGTGCCAGTTCCCCGCCATCGCCGGCGGCCAGCCGGAGCAGCGTCATGGCGGATTCGGCCGCGGCCGCGGCACTGCGCACCTTGGCCGATGCGGCGTCCACGGCTTGCAGCTGTCCCTGGAGGACTTCGGCCTGGCGGTGGCGCCCGAGCCGGGACAGAAGCTCCTCCAGCCGTTGGGCCCCTTCTTCCACGGCCTGCTGCCGCTCGATGGCGGCCTGGAGTTTCCGGTTCCTCCCATCCCGCGCGGCCTCCTGTTCCGCCTCGTTGCGGCGGTCCTGGCTGGCGGCCTCGGCGGCAGCGGCGCGGTCCCTGAGTTCGGCGAGGCGCAGCGCGGCGGAATCCTGCAGCCATGCGAGGCGGCGGGGGACGTCGGCGGCGGCCGGGGCGCCTTCCTCCGGGAGCTGCAGCGGAGCGGCTTCAGTTTCGGCCCGCGAGGCCAGGAGTCCGAGTTGCCCGGACAGGACCGCCACGTCCTCCCGGGCTGCAGCGGACTGCCGGGACAGTTCCTGTTCCAGGGCCTCAAACCGCTGGGTGCCGAAAAGCTTCTGCAGCAGGTCCAGGCGGTCCGAAGCCTTGGAGCGGAGGAAGGCAGCGAAGTCACCCTGGGGCAGCATCACCACGCGGGTGAACTGTTCGCGGTCCATGCCCAGCAGCGCCATGATTTCGGCACCGGCTTCATCATTGCGGGCCGACTTTTCCACCCAGGCCCCGTCCACCCGCTCCCGGAGCAGTGTTTTGGCCTGTTGAACTGTGAAGCCGTTCTTACCCCTGGCACTGGGCTTCTCCCAGGCCGGGGAGCGTGTCACCTCGAAGCGGCGGCCCTGCGCGGAAAACTCACAGGTGACGGCAGGTTCCTGCCCGGGCTCCGCGTGATCGCTGCGCAGCCGCTTGCCGTCCTGCCGGGCTCCCGGGACAGACCCGTAGAGGGCAAAGCAGATGGCGTCCAGCACACTGGTCTTTCCCGCACCTGTGGGCCCGTTCAGCAGGAAGAGACCGTGGGCGCTGAGCCGGTCAAAGTCGATGTCCTCGGTGCCTGCGAAAGGGCCGAACCCCGAGATGCGCAAATGGTGGATCCTCACCGCGATGCCTCCAGCAGCCTGATGTTTTCCAGCGCAGCGGCGAGCGCGGCCTTTTCCGCCTGGTCCGCGCTCCGACCCCTCACGTGTTCCAGGAAGCCACAGCAGACAGCCAGGTCGTCCGGTGCACCGGCAAGCCTGCTGCTGTAGCTCGCCTGCGCAGCGGCTGACGCGCCCTGGGGATCGAATGCCAGGACCAGGGTGTCCGGAAACCGGGTGCGGAGCCGTTCCATGGCACGGGCGGGACGCTGGGCGTCCGTGAGGGTGATTTGGCAATAGGCGGCTTCGGCCCAGGTGTGGGCGGGTTCCGCCAGGAGGTCCTCCAGCTCTCCCCGCAGTACGGCCAGGGCACGTGGGGCTTCCCATTGGACCGCTGACACCGAGGTGAGGCCCTCCGGACCGATGTCCACGAGCCAGGCCCCTTTCTGGTGCGTTGACTCCGAGAAGGAATAGGCCAGCGGCGAGCCTGAATACCTGACGCCTTCCGAGAGCTGCTGCCGGCCGTGCAGGTGGCCCAGCGCCGTGTAGGTGAAGCCGTCAAACAGGTCCAGCGGCACCGCGCCGACCCCACCGATGCTGAGGTCCCGCTCGCTGTCCGAACTGATGCCCCCGCTGGCGAACGTGTGGGCCAGGACCACCGAATGGACGGTGGCGGACTCCGACCTGCGTGCGATGTCCTCCCGGATCAGGCCGGTTGCTGCGCGGGTGACCTCGAAATGGCTCGCCGTTGCCACCCCGAGCTGCTCACTGACGAGCCGGGGCTCAAGCCACGGGATGCCGTAAAGCGCCAGCACGGCTTCCCCACCGGCCGCATCCCTTCCCATCGGAAGCAGGAGAGGCTGGGCCAGGTCTTCCACCCTGGTGCGCAGGTGTACTCCCCCGCGCTCCAGCAGCCGGGAGGCGAAGCCGAGCCGGATGGCGGAGTCGTGGTTGCCGCTGGTGAGGACCACTTTGGCCCCCGCGGCAGTGAGCCGGACCAGGGCGTCGTCAAGCAGGTGGACCACGTCCACGCCCGGCAGTGCGCGGTCGTAGACGTCCCCGGCAATCAGGACGACGTCAACGCCGTCCCGCTGGACCGCTGCCACCAACTGGTCGACAAAGGCGCGCTGGGCGTCCAGCATGCCGACGCCGTGGAACGAACGGCCAAGATGCCAGTCCGAGGTGTGAAGTAACCGCATATTCCTAAGCTATCGGCAGCCACTGACACTTCAGAAAAACGCCGCGGTGCAGAGTATCGGTGGAGTGTCAGGACCGTTTGCCGTCGAAGAACTCCTGGGCCTCGCTGACACGGGACTTCTCCCGCCGCCCAGCCGTGGCTGGCGTACCGGCACCGGCCCTGGGGGCCGCGGCGCCGTCGTCGTCATTGCCCAGGTTGGCCCCGTCCAGGCTGTCCGCGCCGGCACCGTCCGCATCAAGGCCGTCGGCGTCGCCGTCGCCCGCCTCCGGGGCGTCCGGGCCCCGCCGGTTCCCACCAGCCTCGTCGTCCTCGGAAGCTGCGGGCGCCGCGCCTGCAGCAGGCTCAGCGCCCGCGGTGATGCGGAATGCCAGGCCGGCGATGGCGGCCCCTGCCAGCGGCGCCACCAGGAAGACCCACAGCTGCCCCAAGGCCCAGCCGGAGCTGAAGACGGCGGAGGCCAAGGCGCGGGCGGGGTTGAAGGGCAGGTTTCCCACTGACTGGCCCACCTGGAGAAGGGCCGCGAAGGACAGTCCCACGGCAACGGCAGCCACGGTGCGGTTGCCGCCGCGGCCGGCTGCGCCGAGGAAGACTGCCACGATGATCGCGGCGCCGAGCAGTTCCAGGAGCACGACGGCGGCGAGGGGCGCCTGGATGATGGAGTGGTCAGCAAAACCTGCTGCCACGGTGTCGAAGGCCGTGCGGCTGTCCGGAATGCTGGGCAGGGTCCGGAGGATGCCGAACAGGGCGAGGGCACCCACCAGGGCGCCCACCACCTGCGCGGCGGCGTAGGCTGCGGCAGCACCGGCACGGATCCGCCCGGCGAGAAGGTGTCCCAGGGTGATGGCGGGGTTGAAGTGGCCGCCGGAGACATGTCCGAAGGCGAGCATCGCGGCGGTGGTGGCCAGCCCGGCAGCAAGCGCGGCGGGCACAGGGCTGGACTGCGGAATGCTGAACAGGGGCACACCCAGCCCGGCCACGGCCAGGAAGAGGCTGCCGAAGGCCTCGGCCACCAGGCGGGGCAGCAGGCCGCCGGGGGCGGTGTCAGTACCGCCGGGCTGCAGTGCGTCGCGGGCTGGGACGGGGGTGCTCATGGGGAAACCTTACGTGTGGGAGTCAGGTGGTTGCTGGCGGACTGGCCACGGCAACCCGAGCAGTATTCCAGCCAAGGCTGTGCGTTTGCTGGACATCAGCTGTTGACGGTGCGCCAGAGCCAGGGGTTGACCGGCGCCCGTGCGGAGGACGGTACATTGACAGCATGAGCACTGACCCCGGCATTCCCGCGCCCACCCTCAAGTCCCGGATCCACGGCTGCCTGTTGGGCGGAGCGCTGGGAGATGCGCTGGGCTACGCGGTGGAGTCTGATTCGATCGCCGAAATCCGGGAACGCTTCGGTGCCCAGGGCCTGACCGGGCTTGGGGACCTGTCCGGCCCCCGCCACTTTTCCGATGACACCCAACTGACCCTGTATACCGTTGACGGCCTGGTGGAGGCACTGGAATGGGCCAACGAGGGAGTGGGCGCGGACGTAAACGCCTGCCTTTGGCTGGCCTACCTGCGCTGGCTGGCCACCCAGGGCGAGGACGCCGGGCCGTCCGCACCGGTACCCCAGCCCCGTTGGATCGACGGCAACGAGGTGCTCCGGCAGCGGCGGCACCCGGACAAGGACTGCATCAGCGGGCTGGCCACCGGCGAAATGGGAACCAGTATCCGCCCCGTCAACCCCGGCGCAAAAGGCCCCGGTACGGTGATGCGGTCAGCCCCGTTTGGGCTGATTCCACATATCACGCCCGACGCCGTCTACAAGCTGAGTGCCGACGCCGCCGCCCTGACGCACGGGCATCCCGCGGCCCACCAAAGTGCCGGAATCTTCAGCCTTCTGATCCATCGGCTGGTGTCCGGGGAGGCGCTGCGGGACGCTGCGGCCGCAGTCGCTGCCCACGCCGGCACCCTTCCGGAGGCCGCGCCGGAACTGCCGGAGCGGCTGCAGGCCGCCATCCGCCTCGCGGAGACGCCGACTGTTGCCCCGGAGGAACTGGTGCAGGCACTGGGCGAAGGATGGCTGGCGGAGGAGGCCCTCGCCGTCGCGCTTTACGCCGTGCTTGCCACGGTTCCGGCCGGCGCTGCGGACGCGCAGCCGGACAAGCATTTCCGGGACGCCTTGGCGGTGGCCGTGAACCACAGCGGCGGCAGCGATACGCCAGGCTCGCTGGCGGGAAACATCCTGGGCGCCCTGTACGGGGAGGACTGCCTGCCCGCGGAATGGGTTGAGGTCCTCGAAGCTCCGGAGGTCATCCGGGGCATGGCAGATCAGCTGGTGAAGGTTACGACCGGCGAAGGCTGATGTTGTTGCAGGCCTCGCAGACGTCCTCCGGGATCAGTCCACGGCGCTGCAGGAACCCGAAGATGGTGCAGCCCAGGCAGAATCCTGCGAAGGCCTCCAGTGACGCCGCGACCACCAGGACGCCCAGGAGCGTCCAGGCCGCCGGTGCCGCGCCTGCAGCGAACAGGAGCAGCGCTGCGGTGGACACTGCTGCGCCGATCCCCTGTGCAAAGCGCTTGGGCGGCCCGGAAACAAGCCGCACCTTTCCCAGCCGGGGAGTGATGACCTTCACCGAGAGCAGCGCCAGGGGCGAAATCCGCGGGCCGAAAAGCAGCCGGAGCCAGAACCCGACGGCAATGGCCAGCAGCCCCCACCCGGAACCTGCCACGGCGGTGACGACGGCGAGCAGCACCACGAGCGCGGCGGTGACACGGGCAGCGTACTCATTGACGGGATTGGGAAACGCGAACAGGGAGGACATGACGCAAGAGTAGGAGGCTGCCGTCAGGCGGCCAAGCTTTGTTGCGCCGGATTACCGTGGGCGCCCCGGCCCATGCCGGGTCAGGGCGAACCGGTCAGTGCATGGGGCTCAGGCGCTGACCGCAGGTGCCAGTGCACCGTTCCAGCTATCCGCACCCGCAGCCTGCGGACTTCCGGGGACGTCCCCGCCCACCATCTGCAGGAACTCGCCCTCGGACAGCACCTCGATGGCCTGTCCCCGCTCGTGCAGTTCCAGGACGCGGCGCGCCTTTCCGGTGAGCCTGCCCGAGCGCAGGTCGGAGGCAACAAACCCGTCCCCCACCACCAGGACCGTGGTGCGGGCCGTGACCCGGCTTTCCGTCCGGGCGCCGCACCGGGCCGAGCGGAGCTTCGCCTCCGGGCGGTCGATGGAAAGTTGCCCGGTGAACACAACTGTCTGGGCGTACAGCGGGTGGCTGGCTTCGGCGTCCGCATTGGGCTCGGGGTTGGCCCCTTCCTCGGGCCAGCCGGACTCGAACCGTCGGACCAGCGCGGCGCCGTTGCCCGAAGCGCCGGCGACCGCCGCGAGGGTGGGCTTGGACAGCCCGCCCCTGGCGGGATCGAAGGCGTGCTGGCGCGGTACGGCCAGGCCCAGCGAAAGATAGAGCTCGGCGATGCTGTTGGCACCGTTGCGGGCGGCGATGTCAATGAGGATGCCGGCGCAGGCACGGGCATCCTCCGTGGCGTCGTGATGGTTCACCAGCGGGACGCCTGCTTCCTCGGCGGCAAACGGGAGCGAGTTGGAGACCAGTGAGTAGCAGCGCCGGGACAGCATGACGGTGCAGACATAGTCATAGGCGGGGCCGGGCAGGCCGGATACTTCCAGTGCCGAGCGGATCACGCCCAGGTCGAACGCGGCGTTATGGGCCGCCAGTACGTCGTCTCCGATGAAGGCACCAATTTCAGGGAACAGCTCACCGAAGCGGGGCATGCCGGCAACGTCGGCTGGAGTGATCCCGTGGATCCTGACATTGTGGTGGTCGAAGTGGTCGTACCCGGACGGTGGACGCATCAGCCAGGAGGCCTCTTCGACGATCCTGCCGCCCCTGACCTTCGTCAGCCCCACGGAGCACGGGGAGCCGCGGAAGCCGTTGGCCGTTTCGAAGTCGATCGCCGTAAAGTCCAAACCCACGGCCCCTACCTTACCGCCGCGGATGTCCCACCCGGGGAGGGACAGGCCCGTCAAGTACCCTTGAGGGGTGAACTTTCCTGTGATGAATGACCTCGCGGTGTCCATGCTGGCCGGCGCGGGACCGGTCCAGCCAAGAATGGCTTCCTTCCTGCCCGATTGGCTGAACCCCCAGGTCTTCCTGGCCGATCCGGCGCTCGCCCCCTGGGTGGTCCTGCTGGTGTGCGGAATCATCTTCGCCGAGACAGGCCTGCTGGTGGGATTCTTCCTGCCGGGCGACTCCATGCTGTTCACCGCCGGCCTGCTGGTGGCCACGGACACCATCAAGTTCAACATCTGGCTCCTGGCCCTGCTGATCGTGGTCTCGGCGATCATCGGCAACCAGACCGGCTACCTCATCGGGTCCAAGGCGGGGCCCGCCATCTTCAACAAGCCCAACTCCAAGCTGTTCAAGCGGGAGAATGTGGAGAACGCCCACGCATTCTTTGAAAAGCACGGCGGCAAGGCCCTGATCCTGGCCCGCTTCGTGCCCATCATCCGCACGTTCGTTCCCGTCATTGTCGGCGTTGCACAGATGAGCAGGCGGAAGTTCTTCCTGTACAACGTCATCGGCGCCGTGCTCTGGGGCGGCGGTGTCACGCTGCTCGGCTACCTGCTGGGCGACAAGGTGCCGTGGGTCCGCGACAACCTGGACATCATCTTCATTGCCATCGTGCTGGTCTCGGTGATTCCCATCGGCATCGAGGTCCTGCGCGGCCTGTCCGCCAAGCGCCAGGCACAGGCCTATGGCACCGACGCCGTGGACGAGTTCATTGAGGAGCACGGACCGGAAGAGGACCAGAAGACGCCCCGCAACATCCACGGCAGCCGGCCGGAGTAGCAACGCTCCACCCTCCAGTGGCAGCAAAAAAGGTGCGCACCCCATGCGGGTGCGCACCTTTTTTATTCTCCTAGCCCGCCGCTTCCAGGGCTGCCACGATCGACGGCAGCAGGGCCCGGAACGCCTTGCCGCGGTGGCTGATGGCGTTCTTTTCCTCCGCGGACAGCTCGGCGCAGCTGCGGTCCTCCCCGGCCGGCTGCAGCACCGGATCGTAGCCGAATCCGCCGGCTCCCCGCGGTTCGCGCAGGAGGATCCCCTCAAGCTGCCCGTACTCCACCACTTCCCTGCCCGGGCCGTCGCCATCGGCCGGCAGGGCGAGGGCGGCAGCGCACACGAACGCCGCCCCGCGGTGTTCGTCCGGGACATCGGACAGCTGGTTCAGCAGCAGTTCCAGGTTGGCGGCATCGTCTCCGTGCCGTCCGGCCCAGCGGGCAGAGAAGATACCCGGAGCACCGCCCATGACGTCCACGGCCAGCCCGGAGTCGTCGGCAATGGCCACCAGGCCGGTGGCACCGGCCACTGCCCGCGCCTTAAGCAGCGAGTTCTCGGCGAACGTCACGCCGGTTTCGACGACGTCCGGCGCACCCGCCGCAGCGGCGTCCACCACCTGTGTATCGACGTCGAGCCCGGGCACCTGCCCGCGCAGCAGTTCGCGGAGCTCCCGGAGTTTGCCTTTGTTGTGCGTGGCGAGCACCAGCCGGGGCGCCGCGCCGCTCACAGGGTGTCCGCCAGGGTCTCGCGCTGGATGGCGGCCAGCTGGGCCGTTCCCAGCAGCGCCAGGTCCAGCAGCTGGTTCAGCTCGTCCCGGTCGAACGGGGCACCCTCTGCGGTTCCCTGCACCTCAACGAACTTGCCCGAGCCCGTGACCACCACGTTCATGTCGGTTTCGGCCCGGACGTCCTCCACGTACGGCAGGTCCAGCATGGGGACGCCGTCGATGATGCCCACGGACACGGCCGCGATGGTATCGATGAGCGGCTGGGCATTCCGGGCGATGAGCTTGTTGTCGCGGGCAAACCGGATGGAATCGGCCAGGGCTACATACGCGCCGGTAATGGCTGCGGTGCGCGTGCCGCCGTCGGCCTGGAGGACGTCGCAGTCCAGCACGATGGTGTTCTCGCCCAGGGCCTTGGTGTCGATGATGGAGCGCAGCGAGCGTCCGATCAGCCGCGAGATCTCGTGGGTGCGGCCGCCGATCTTGCCCTTGACGGATTCGCGGTCGGACCGGGTGTTGGTGGCGCGGGGCAGCATGGCGTACTCCGCCGTGACCCAGCCGCGGCCCTCGCCTTTGAGCCAGCGCGGAACGCCGGCCGTCAGCGAGGCCGTGCACAGCACCCTGGTGTTGCCGAACTCGATCAGTGCGGATCCTTCAGCCTGGTTGGACCATCCGCGGGTGATGCTGATGGGCCGTAGCTGGTCGGGGGCACGGCCGTCGGCGCGCACAATGGGCACTGCAGTTGCTTCAGATGTCATGGCTCTAGCTTATCGAGTGCCGGTGCGGCCGGTGGCGGTGCAGTGGGTGCCGGCAAGGACAACGCCGCACAGCAACGCATGCCGGCTAGATGGTGTAGTGCACGCCTGCCACTGCCACGGCAACGTCGCCCGGGAACACCGGGCGGGCTTCGGCCATGACGGTGGTCTGGGAGGTCCACACCGGGATGTGGGTCAGCAGGAGCCGCCGTGCACCGGCAGCTGCTGCCGCTTCCCCGGCCCGTTTGCCCGTGAGGTGGACGTCTTTGATGCCGTCATCCCGGCCTTCTTCGAAGGCTGCCTCGCACAGGAACAGGTCCGCGTCCTTGGCAGCTTCCTCGAGGCCGGCGCAGGAATCGGTATCACCGGAATAGGTCAGGACGCGGGATACCGGGGCGCCGTCCTTGCCCGGTTCCACCACTTCCACCCGGAGGGCGTAGGCCTCCTCGATGGGATGGTTGACGGTGAACGGGGTGACGGTGAAGGGGCCCACAGTCACCGGCTTGCGTTCGGCCCAGTAGGTGAAGTCGAACTCCTCATGCATGCCCGGGTCCAGGTCCAGCCCGTAGGCGGTGGCCATGCGGTCCGCCGTGGCGGCGGGGCCCCACACGGGAATCCGGCCGCGGCCCCAGCCTCCGGGCTTCCAGCGGATGGCCACGTGCAGGCCGCACAGGTCCATGCAGTGGTCCGGGTGCAGGTGGGTGAGGAAGATCGCGTCGATGTCCTCCAGGTCCGTGTACCGCTGGATGGCCCCCAAGGCACCGCTGCCGAGGTCCATCACCACCTTCCAGGTCCGCTCGCCGTCAGTGGCGGTCAGGAGGTAGCACGACGCCGGCGAGCCGGGCCCGGGGAACGAGCCCGTGCACCCCACGATGGTCAGCTTCACTGGGCGGAACCCCCACCGCGGCGCGCCCCGGCGAACCCGCCGCCCACGAAGTTGGAGATCCTGGGGCGGTTGCGTGCGCTTTGCGCGGCGGCGATCATCTCAGGAGTAATGCGCGCCAGGCTCCCTGTGGGGTACTGGGCGGCCACATGGTCCACGTGCCGGACCGAGAGTACTTCCGGGCCCAGGAACCGCCGGGCGAGCGCCTCGAACTGCCCGGCGTCGCCGGTGGCTACGAAGTGGTGCTCGGGCGGGGCCTCGGAGATCCGCTGCAAATTGTGGGTGGCGAGGGCCCGGTAGACGTCTTTGGCGGTCTCTTCGGCGCTGGACACCAGCGTGACGTCGGCGCCCATGACGTAGGAGATGACGCCTGTCAGCAGCGGGTAGTGGGTGCAGCCCAGCACCACGGTGTCCACGCCGGCTGCCTTGAGCGGGGCAAGGTATTCCTCCGCGACGGCCAGCAGGCCGGGACCGGTGGTGATGCCGGCCTCCACGTAGCTGACGAACTCGGGACAGGCCGCGGAGGTGATCTCCAGGTCCGGTGCCGCGGCAAACGTATCGTCATAGGCGCGCGAACCAATGGTTGCGGAGGTCCCGATCACGCCGACCTTCCCACTGCGGGTGGCGGCAACGGCGCGCCGCACCGCGGGCTGGATGACCTCGATGACCGGGATGCCGTACTTGGCGGTGTACCGCTCACGGGCGTCCCGCAGGACAGCGGCCGACGCCGAATTGCAGGCGATGGTGAGCAGCTTGACGCCGGAGTCCACCAGTTCGTCCATTACGCCCAGGGCGTTGGCCCGCACCTCCGCGATGGGCAGCGGCCCGTATGGGCCGTGCGCGGTGTCCCCCACATAGAGAATTGACTCGTTGGGCAGTTGGTCGATGATGGACCGGGCGACGGTGAGGCCGCCAACGCCGGAGTCGAAGACGCCGATGGGCCGGGCTTCAGGGGCGGCGTCCGCCAGGTCGCTTGCGGCGGCCGCGGGCTCTGTTTCCGCCGGTGGTTCCGCGCTGGAGGCTGTTGTCATGGTTATTCGAGGATAGGTGGTCCCGGAAGCGTCAGTCATCATCTTGTGTCCGGCGACTCGTGTCTGCTGTATCACAGCGGACGGCCTCCCCCTGGCCGCCGAGGCTCACCGGCGGGATTCCATGGACTGCAGCATGGCCTGGACCAGGGACTCCTGCAGCCAGGTGGTGAAGTTGTACACCAGCGCCAGGTAGCTCTCCACGTCCTCGGCCTGGGACCAGTCCTGCATGCGGTGGACATGCTCGGCGTCGGCTTCGTCCCTGATGTCCAGCCGCTCTGCCAGCACAAGGCGCACATCGTTCAGCGCCATGGACCAGTGCTTTGCGCCCTCGGGCGTCAGCACGATCTCGTCCTTGTCCAGGTCCAGCGCCGCCGCACGCAGCGCGCCGATCTTTGTTTCCCGCAGTGAACGCTCGGTGAGTTGGCGGAACTCAAGGGACGCGCCGCCGTCGTCCTTGGCCACGTTGGGCAGCAGCCGCTTAACGGCACGGTCCGTTGGCTCGGCCACGTCCATGTCGAGTCCGATCAGCGCCGCAAGCGGGTCCTGCCCGGCGCGGTCCTCCGGCTGGAGCATGGAAATGACATCGTCAATCAGGCTGCGCAGCAGGTCCCGTTCGGCCGGTTCCAGGAAGCCGGTGATGCCTTTGAGTCCGTATTTGAATGCCTTAGCCACGCTTCCCCTTACCCTGGCCCGGACCGCCGGACTTGCCCGAATTGCCGCCGGGGCCGCCGCTGGCCTTCTCCACCGTGGCCCAGAGCCCAAAACCATGCATGGCCACGGCGTGGCGCTCCACCTGTTCCTTGCTGCCCGACGCAACGATGGACCGGCCCTTCTTGTGGACCTCCATCATCAGCTTGTTCGCCTTGGTCTCCGAGTAGCCAAAGTAGCTTTGGAACACGTAACTGACGTAGCTCATGAGATTGACGGGATCGTTCCAGATCACCAGGTTCCAGGGGATGTCCGGCGCGGTCAGGGAGTCGGTGGACTCTGCTGTGCCGGTCCGGATGCCCTCCTGTGTATCAGGGCCGGGCGCAACGCTTATGGTCATCTGTCCATTCTATGGGGCTGGCTACTAGAGTGACTGTCGTGAGCACCTCAGCCGGCTGGGACCATCCCCGCACGTCCTTTTACACCGACCACTACGAGCTGACCATGCTGCAGGCAGCCCTCCATTCGGGGGCCGCGCACCGCAGGTCGGTTTTCGAGGCGTTCGCGCGGCGGCTGCCCGACGGACGGCGCTACGGCATCGTTGCCGGCACCGGACGGCTCCTGGAGGGCATTGCGAACTTCCGCTTCGGCGAGGCCGAACTGGAGTTCCTGGAGCGCACGCACGTGGTCAACCGCGAGACGCTCGAATACCTGGCCAGCTACAAATTCTCCGGGGACATTTGGGGCTACGCCGAAGGCGACGCGTACTTCCCCAACTCCCCCATCCTGATCGTGGAGGCGTCGTTCGCGGAGGCCTGCATGCTGGAGACCTACCTGCTCTCGGTGCTCAACCACGATACCGCCATCGCCTCCGCCGCCTCGCGCATGGTGAGCGCGGCGGGCGGCCGGCCCTGCATTGAAATGGGCTCACGGCGCACCCATGAGGAAGCCGCCACAGCCTCGGCGCGGGCCGCCATCATCGCCGGCTTCGACAGCACCTCCAACCTCGAGGCGGGCATCCGCTACGGCGTGAAGACCGTGGGCACCGCCGCCCACTCCTTCACCCTGCTGCACGACACGGAGCGGGAGGCCTTCGAGGCCCAGATTGCCTCGCTGGGCGAGGGCACGTCCCTGCTGGTGGACACGTACGACGTTGAAAAGGCCGTCCGCACGGCCGTTGACCTGGCAGGGCCCCGGCTGGGCGCCGTCCGGCTGGACTCGGGCGACCTGGTGGCCCAGGCGCAATGGGTGCGCCGGCTGCTGGACGACCTCGGCAACGAGCACACGAAGATCGTGGTCACCTCCGACCTGGATGAGTACGCCATCGCAGCGTTGCAGTCAGCCCCCGTGGACTCCTATGGGGTGGGCACCTCGCTGGTGACCGGCTCGGGCGCACCCACGGCCAGCATGGTCTACAAACTGGTCAGCCGCACGGACGATGACGGCAACTTCGTGTCTGTGGCCAAGGCTGCCAAGAACAAGGCCAGCGTGGGCGGCCGCAAGTACGCGCTGCGGAAGCTGGACGAACGCGGCCGCGCCACCGCCGAGGTGGTGGGCGTGGGCCACCGGCCGGAGGACGACGGAAACGACCGGCCGCTGCTGCAGCAGTTCATGAAGAACGGCGAACTGCTTCCGGGCTGGACCGGACACGAAGGCGTGCTGCGCGCGCGGCAGCGCCATGCGGACTCCATGGCGGAACTGCCGCCCGTGGTCAACCGCCTGCAGCGCGGCGAGCCCGCAATCCCTACTCTCTACGAAGACAACTGAGGAGCACTGATGGCCCGCGCTTTGATCATCGTGGACGTCCAGAACGATTTCTGCGAGGGTGGCTCGCTCGCCGTTCCGGGCGGGGCGGCGGTGGCCGGGGCCATCAGCGAGTACCTGGACGCCCATCACCGGGAGTTCGATTACGTGGTGGCCACCCAGGACTGGCACATCGATCCCGGCAGCCACTTTTCGGAGACGCCGGATTACAAGGACAGCTGGCCGCGGCACTGCGTTGCCGGCACCCGCGGGGCTGAGCTGCACCCGGACCTGGACACCGAATATGTGGACGCGTACTTCCGGAAAGGCCAGTTCGCCGCCGCCTACTCCGGCTTCGAGGGCCTGCTGGCGCCGGAGGACGCCGTCCCCACGGGCGAACGCCAGGCCGGCGGGCTGCCCGGCGGCGATGCCCTCGAATCCGACGAGGACGCCATCGGCCTCGACGACTGGCTGCAGAGCCACGACGTGGAGGACCTGGTGGTGGTTGGCATCGCCACCGACTACTGCGTGAAGGCCACGGCACTGGATGCCGTCCAGGCAGGGTACGGCGTCACGGTGGTGCGGTCGCTGACCGCCGGGATCGCCGAGGACCTGGAAGACACCGTGGCCGAGCTGGAACTCGGCGGGGCCGATATCGCCTGAGCCGCTACTTGCGGCCGACGAACCAGTCCTGGAGCTTGCGCAGCCGGGACTTCAGCTGTTCCTCGTTGGCCTGTGCCACGGGAGGGCCGCCGCAGACGGTCCGCAGCTTGGTGTGGACTACGCCGTGGGGCGTGCCGGTCCGCGCAGACCAGGCCGCCACGTTCTTGGCCAGCTCGTTGCGCAGGTCCATCAGCATCCGGTGGTCGGGCACTGCCGGTGCGGCACTTTCAGTGGACGCGGCAGGAGCCTTCCGGTTCCGCCGGTTTAGCTGCTCGTGCTGGCGTTGGCGCAGGAGCATGCCCACCTGCTCTGCATCCAGGAGCCCGGGGATGCCCAGGAAGTCCATCTCGTCGTCGGACCCCACTTCCCCGCCGGTGCCGAACTCGCCGCCGTCGAACAGGACCCGGTCAAAGGAGGCCTGGGAGTCCAGCGCCTCGAACTTGCCCTTGGTCAGGCTGTCCGAGGCTTTCTCCTCCCGGTTGGCCTCTTCCATCAGCGAGTCTTCCGGATTGAAGAGGCCGTCGCCGTCTTCCTTTTCCGGCCGGTCCAGCGCGTGGTCCCGCTCCATCTCCATGGAGTTGGCCAGCGCCATCAGCTGCGGGACGGAAGGCAGGAAGACCGACGCCGTCTCGCCCCGTTTGCGGGCACGCACGAAGCGTCCCACGGCCTGGGCGAAGAACAGCGGGGTTGACGTGGAGGTTGCGTAAACGCCCACGGAGAGCCGGGGCACGTCAACGCCTTCGGACACCATGCGGACGGCCACCATCCAGCGCTTGTCGCCGGCCGAAAATTCCTCAATCTTGCTGGAGGCCTTGGCGTCATCGGAGAGGATGACGGTGGGTGATTCGCCGGTGATCCTCTTCAGCTGGCCGGCATAGGCGCGGGCGTCCTCGTGATCGGTGGCAATGACCAGGCCGCCGGCGTCGGGCACGGTGCGGCGGACTTCGCTGAGCCGTCTGTCGGCACCGGCCAGGACGGCAGGAATCCATTCCCCCGCCGGGTTAAGCGCCGTGCGCCAGGCGTGAGACGTGATGTCCTTCGTCACCGCAGCCTCGCCAAGCGACGCAGCCATTTCCTCGCCGGCGCTGGTACGCCAGCGCATCTGGCCGGAGTAGGCCATGAACATCACGGGTCGCACCACGTGGTCCCGGAGCGCGTTGCCGTAGCCGTAGGTGTAGTCAGCCTTGGAGCGCCGGATGCCGTCCCGGTCCTCCGCGTACTCCACGAACGGGATGGGCGAGGTGTCCGAACGGAACGGGGTACCCGTCAGGGACAGCCGGCGCACGGCGGGATCGAACGCTTCGCGCAGCCCGTCACCCCAGGAGAGCGCTTCGCCGCCATGGTGGATCTCGTCCAGGATCACCAGGGTGCGGGCAGCCTCTGTCTTGGCGCGGTGCAGCATTGGCTTGCTGGCTACCTGGGCATACGTGACGGCAACGCCGATGAAGCCACGGCCGTGCTGGCCGTCGGAGTTCTTGAAGTTGGGGTCGATGGCAATGCCCACCTTCGCGGCCGCGTCCGCCCACTGGCGCTTCAGGTGGTCCGTGGGCGCAACGATGGTCACGCGGTTCACGGCACCTGAATCGATCAGGGTGGAGGCGATCCGGAGCGCAAAGGTGGTCTTACCGGCACCGGGGGTTGCCACTGCGAGGAAGTCGCGGGGGCTGTTCTTCAGGTAGAGGTCGAGGGCTTCCTGCTGCCAGGCACGGAGTTTTGGGGCGGTTCCCCAGGCTGCACGTTCCGGGTAGGCCGGAGGCAGGGTGGGACCGCCAAAGAGCGTCTCCGTCACTACTTGTTATTGCCCGAGCCGCCCGGACCCTTCCCGCCGTCGTTGCCCGGGCGGAGGCCATCATAGACCTCCTTGCACTCGGGGCAAACGGGGAATTTCTTCGGATCCCGGCCCGGGGTCCAAACCTTGCCGCACAGGGCAATGACGGGCTCCCCGGTCATGGCGGACTCCATGATCTTTTCCTTCCGCACATAGTGCGCGAAGCGCTCCCGGTCCCCCGGTTCCACTTCCTGGCGCAGTTCCTCGCGCTCAATGGTGGCCGTGGACGTTCCAGCCCCGGAAAGCTCGCGCATGGGGTCGTTTTCGAGAGGGTCCGTCATGCTAGTCATGCCATCCATCTTAGCCGTTCCGCCGGCCGGGCGTTCGACGGCGGCACGCCCACGCCGGACTCCGGCACCGCCCGCCGTCGTACTTTTTGCTCCCTGGCGAGGCACCCGCAGGCCTTGTTACAGCCCCTGCCAGGCGGGCTTGTTTTCGTAGGTATGGCGGTAGAAATCCGCCAGTTTCAGGGCCGAGGCAGCGGCCTCGTCCAGCAGGACAGTGGCGTGCGGATGGAACTGCAGCACGGACGCGGGGCAGATGGCGGCCACGGGACCCTCCACGAAATCGCGGACGGCCTGGGCCTTCTGCGCGCCCGTGGCCACGAGGACCACGTGGCGTGCTGCCATGATGGTGGCCAGGCCTTGGGTGATGACGTGGTGCGGAACCTCCGCGAGGCTGTCGAAGAACCGGGCGTTGTCCCGGCGCGTCTGTTCGATCAGGCTTTTGATCCGCGTTCGGGAGGCGAAGGAAGAGCCTGGTTCGTTGAAGCCGATGTGCCCGTCGGTGCCCACGCCCAGCAGCTGCAGGTCCACACCGCCGGCGGCAGTGATGGCTTGTTCGTAGCCTTCGCAGGCAGCGGGGACGTCAGCGGCCATTCCGTCGGGGCCATGGACGTTCTCCGGCTTGATGTTCACCCGGTTGGTGAATTCCCGGCGGACCACCTCACGGTAGGACTCGGGGTGGCCGGCGGGCAGGCCCACGTACTCGTCCAGCGCAAAAGCGGAGGCCCTGCTGAAGTCCAGGCCCTGTTCATGCCGGGCGGCGAGCTCGTCGTAGACGGGCAGCGGCGAGGAGCCCGTGGCCAGGCCCAGGACAGCGTCGGGCTTGCGCCGGATCAGCTGTTCAATAGCGTCGGCAGCGAGCTTTCCGATCTGCCTGCTGCCGCCAAGGATCACTATCTCCATGGAGTTCCTTTCCTTGAGCTGTCATCGGTTGACGGTGACCTGTGCCAGAAGCTCGGGTCCGCGCGTGTCGAGCCACTTGCCGCCCAGCCGGACACCGGCCAGGAAGAGGATCAGGCCCAGGACAATGCCCGCCGCCAGGGTGAGCCAGCCGAACAGGATGTTCCCGGTCACTGCGTTTGCTATCAGCAGCGCGGCCTCGGGCAGGACCAAAACGAACAGGACCAGCATTCCGACGAACTGCACGGCCATGGTCTGCCCAACGTTGCCGGGGGGCTTCTTGAACGGGCTGTCCCCGGGCAGCGGGACAATGACCGTATAACGGGCGGACACCACCGAGGACAGGCCCAGGCCGGTGAAGAGAATTCCCAAGCTGAGCCCCAGCTGCCCGGGCAACGACACCCAGTTGCCGGTGAACGCCGCGTAGCCCACCGAGAACACCAGCACCACCGGCAGGGCGAACGTCAGGCACGCCAATGCCCTGCCCAGCCTGTCAGCCACGCCGCGAACGCCGGTGGCGAGGTGCAGCGCAAACGCCGTGTTGTCATAGGAGACGTCGGCGGAGATTGACCAGGCCAGGATGAAGGCGGCCAGCGGGGCCAGGAAGGCCAGGCTGCCGTAGCTTCCGGTTTGTGTCCCTTGGAACGCCAGCACCACTGGCAGCAGCGGGATTACCACCAGGGAGCCGGAGTAGCGCGGGTCCCGGAGCCAGTAAGTGAGCGACCTTGCCATCACGGCACCGGCGGGTGTGGCAGGCAGCACGCCGAACAGCCCCAGCCTTCCGCGCCTGCGCTTCCCGGCGCCGGCGTAGGGCGGCATGACCAGCGCGCGCTCAAGCAGCAGCTTCCAGCACCAGGCAAGGGCGCCCAGGACAGCCACCGAAAGCAGCAGCTTCACTCCGGCCTCCGCAGGCCGCCCCGACGCGATGTCACCGCCGAGGGCCCAAGGGGCGCCAAGCGGTGTCCAGGACAGGGTCCGCGCGAACTCGGGCAGGAATCCGGTGGAGGCGGAGATGCCCCGGCCAACGCCTGCCACGATCGGGCCCAGCAGGACCAGTGGCACCATGAACGCGATGGCACTGATGTCCTTGAACCGCCGGGAAGCGGCAAGGCTTGCCGTAGCTGTGGTGACCACCTTGGCGAGGACCACGCAGGTCACGACGCCAAGGAATGCGCCGATCAGGGCTGCGAGCGCGGGCAGCAGCCCGCGGGACCAGGTGGCCACCGTGGACAGGGCCACGAGCATGGTGGCCAGCCCCGGAATGCCGATCAACCCGCCGAGCGCCAGGCCGGCGAGCATCTGCTTCATGGGTATGGCGAAGGTGGTGAAGCGGGCCGGGTCGAGGGTCATGTCCGTGGCCGAGGCCACCACCGGAACCACTCCCCAGCCCAGCACGGCGGCGGAACCGCCCAGGACCACCGCCGTATGGGCGGTCACGGGTCCGGCCGCCCTGAGCAGCACGAGCGCAATGACCAGTGTTGCCACGACTCCCAGCGCGTAGAGCCCCGCGATGGCCATGCCCACCAGCTGCCAGGGGCTCCGGCGCAGTCCGTTGCGCAGCAGCGTGAGCTTGAGCCTCAGAAGGTGCGCAACCATTCCAGCCCTTCCGTGTGGCTGTGGCCGCCCACAAGCTGCACAAACCGGTCCTCGAGGGACATGCCGGCACGCACTTCATCCACGGTTCCCGCTGCCAGGATCCGGCCCCCGGCCACCACGGCGACGTGGTCGCACATGCGCTGCACCAGGTCCATCACGTGGCTGGAGACGATGACGGTTCCACCGGAGGCGACGTACCGGTCCAGGATGGAACGGATGTTCGCTGCCGACACCGGATCGACGGCTTCGAAGGGCTCATCCAGTACCAGGAGCCGCGGGGCGTGGATCAGGGCGGACGCCAGGGCGATCTTCTTGGTCATGCCGGCGGAGTAGTCCACCACCAGCGTGCCGGCATCCTGGGTAAGGTCCATGGCTGCCAGCAGCTCCCCCACCCGGGCGGCCACCACCGCCTTGTCCATGCCGCGCAGCAGCCCGGCATACGTGATCAGCTGCTCTCCGCTGAGCCGGTCGAACAAGCGGACACCGTCGGGCAGGATGCCCATGAGCCGCTTGGCTTCCAGCGGGTGCTGCCAGACGTCCACACCGTGCACCACGGCGGTGCCGACATCGGGGCGCAGGAGGCCGGTGGCCATGGAGAGCGTGGTGGTCTTGCCTGCACCGTTGGGTCCCACGATGCCGAAAAACGAGCCCGCCGGGACTTCCAGGCTGATGCCGTCCACCGCGATTTTCCCGCCAAACCTTTTGGCCAGCCCGCGGATGGAAAGGGCCACCGTTGGCCCGGGATTCGGCGCCTGGCCGGGGATGGGAGCAGTCATGAGGCCAGCCTAGTCGGCGGACCACCGCCGCGGGGGTGCGAAACTTACGGAATGGACATCGCGTTGGGTTTGCTGGTGATCGTTGCCGTGGTGTGCGCCGGCAGCGCCCTGGGCCGCAAACTGAATATCCCCGTTCCCCTGCTGCTGGTGCTGGCCGGGGTGGCGGGATCGTTCCTGCCGCTCATTCCGCCGGTTGAGCTGAACCCGGAGCTGGTGTTGGTTGGCCTGCTCCCGCCATTGCTGTATGCGGCGGCATTCCGCACGTCGCTGTTCGACTTCAAGACCAACCAGCGTTCCATCGGACTCCTGTCCGTGGGATACGTCATCTTCGGAACCCTGGGCGTGGGGATGGTGGTGTGGTGGCTGTTTCCGGAGATCCCATTGGCGGCCGCCTTCGCCCTGGGCGCCGTGGTGGCGCCTCCAGACGCGGTGGCCGCCACGGCCATTGCCCGGAAAGTGGGAATGCCCCGCCGGATCGTCAACATCCTGGAAGGCGAATCGCTGGTCAACGACGCCACGGCGCTGGTGTGCCTGCGGGCTGCGGTGGCGGCCATCGCGGGCTCGGTCTCCGCGCTGGACGTCGCCGGCGGGTTCGTGGTGGCCGCCGGCGGCGGCCTGGCGGTGGGCCTCGCCGTCGCGTATATCCTGACTGAAATCCGGAAACGGATCAGCAACGTGGCCATCAACACCTCCACGTCGCTGATGGCCCCTTTCGTTGCGTACCTCCCGGCCGAGGCCATCCACGCGTCCGGTGTGCTCGCCGTCGTCGTCACCGGCCTGGTGATGGGAACCAAGGCACCGTCCATGCCCAACGGCGCCGCGCGGCAGAGTGCCAGGAGCAACTGGGACACCATCCAGTTCCTGCTGGAGAACGCCGTGTTCCTGCTCATCGGCCTGCAGGTACGGACCATCATCGAAAGCGTCCAGGACGATTCACTGGGCGCGGGCAGGGTGTGGCTTGGCTGCGCGGTGATCCTGCTGACGGTGCTGGTGCTGCGGCCCGTCTGGGTCTTCCCGGCCACCTACGTGCCCCGCCTGATCCCTTCCGTGCAGCGGGCGGACCCGGCACCGCCCTGGCAGTTCCCGGCCATCGTGTCCTGGGCCGGCATGCGCGGCGTGGTCACCCTGGCCGCCGTCCTGACCCTCCCCGATGATTTGGAGCACCGCAACGTGCTGGTCCTGGCGGCCATGGTGGTGGTGGGTGGCACGCTGGTGCTGCAGGGATTCACGCTGCCCGCCCTGGTGCGGGCGCTGGGGATGCCGGGGCCGGACCGGCGGGAGGATGCCCTGAACCAGGCCTCGCTGATGCAGCTGGCCACGGCGGCGGGAATGGAGCGGCTGGAACAGCTGCGGCGCGAGAGCGACCCGCCGGAGGTCATGGACATGCTCCGGCGCCGGACGCAGGAACGCGGGCTGGCAGCCTGGGAGCGCCTGGGCCGGCCGACGGCCGAGGCCACCACCCCCAGCCAGCGCTACGCCCAGCTGCGGATGGCCATGCTGGAGGCTGAGCGGGAAAAGGTGCTGGAGCTCAGGCGGGGCGGGGACTTTGCCCATGAAGTGCTCAGCGAAGCCCTGGAACGGCTGGATGTGGAGGAGTCCATGCTCGATGCCTCCCTCAATGAGCTCGATTCCGCCGCCGAGGGGGGCGGCGGCGAGGGGTTGTCCCAGCCGGGCGGCGTGTGCGACCACCTGACGGCGGCCATGCCGGCGCCGGTCCCCGACAGCCCGGCCTGCGCAGGGTGCGAACGGGAGGGCACCTCGCCGGTGCACCTGCGCATGTGCCTGGCCTGCGGGACCATTGGCTGCTGCGACTCCTCCGCGGGCCGCCACGCCAGCCGCCACTTCAAGGAAACGGGCCACCCAGTCATGCGCAGCGCAGAGCCGGGCGAAGACTGGCGCTGGTGCTACGTGGACGAGCTGCTGGGCTGACCGGGTGCAGTTGCTCTCATCCCGTGCCGATGCGGGCTATTGACTCCTGGTTCAGCGTGCCTTGCGGATCCGGATGGGGCCTTTTGCCGTGGCGGGATCGACGACGGATCCGCCCTGGGTGATGTGCACCTGGCCTTCGTCAACCAGGCGCCGGGCAGCCTCCCGCGCCGGTTCCATGAGGTGGCGCCAGTCGTCGCCGCCCACGGCCCTGGCGGCATCGGATGGGCAGATGGTGGAGGTTGCCGCCCTTGCCGCCAGGAGTTCCAGGATCTTCGCTTCCAGCTGCCCTTCAACCGGGTTTTGCTGATCATTCCCGCCGCTGCGCGCCATGCCGGTCTCCCTGGGTCAACAGATACGGCTTAGAAGGTGCGCCGCGGGACAGCCCGCTCGTACTGGGGCGGCCACGGTAGGTCGTGGCCCAGCTCGAAGGCGGCGCGGAGCCACCAGTGCGGATCGCGCAGCGCGGCCCGGGCGATGAAGACGCCGTCGGCCTGCCCGGTGGCAACGGCGTGCTCCGCCTGGCCGGGCGTGGTCACCAGGCCCACCGTGCCGGTGGCGATGCCGGCCTCTTCACGGATGGCGGCCGAGAAACCGGTTTGGTAGCCGAGCCCCGGCTTGATCTGCTGGTGGGCAACAGCTCCCCCGCTGGAGACATCCACCAGATCCACACCGTGGGCAGCTGCCTCCCGGGCCAGCCGGACCGACGCCGCCTGGTCCACGCCGCCCGGCGCCCAGTCGGTGGCCGAGACCCGGAGCAGCAGCGGCATGGAATCCGGAATTACTGCCCTGACGGCATCAACCACGGCCAGCATCAGCCGGTTCCGTCCTGCCTCATCCCCGCCCCATTCGTCCTCACGCTGGTTGATCAGCGGACTCTGGAACTGGTGCAGGAGGTAGCCGTGCGCCCCGTGGATCTCCATGGTGTCAAAACCGGCATCCACCGCACGGACAGCGGCGGCGGCAAAGTCGTCGATGACGCCGCGGATCTGCTCCACCGTCATGGCCGCGGGCGCCGCGTAGCCCTCAAAGGACGTGGTGGACGGGCCCACAGTCTCCCAGCCGCCCTCGGACGCCGGAACGCTGCCGTGCTTGCCGGAAAAAGGCCAGTACGTGGAGGCTTTCCGGCCGGCATGCGCCAGTTGCACGCCGATTTTGGTGCCGGCCACGCCGTTCCGGTGGACGAAGGAAATGATCCGCTCCCACGCCGCCGCCTGCTCGTCGTTGTAGAGGCCGGCGTCGCGGGGACTGATCCGGCCCTCGGCGTTCACTGCCGCGGCTTCGGTGAGGATCATTGCCGCGCCGCCCACGGCAAAGCCGCCCAGGTGCACCAAGTGCCAGTCGTGTGGAACGCCGGGGGCGTCGTCGGGATCGCAGCTGTACTGGCACATGGGCGACACCCAGCCCCGGTGCTGCAGCTCCATGGAGCGCAGGGTCAGCGGCTGGAACAGGGCCGGCATTAGAACAGCACCCGTGCGAGCGCCTGGCGCGCCTTTGCCACGCGCTCGTCACCGGCACCCACCACGTCGAAGAGTTCCAGCAGCCGGACGCGGGCGGCCTCGCGTTCGGGACCAAAGTTCCTGCCAATGAAGGCCACCAGGCGGTTCAAGGCGTCCTCCACGTGCCCGCCGGCCACGTCCAGGTCGGCCACGCCAAGCTGCGCGTCCAGGTTGTCCGGCTCATTCGCGGCGAGTGCGCGCACCGCGTCGCTGTCCTGGGCGGACACCGACTGCAGCCGGTCCATCAGCTCCACCTGCGCCAACCCCGCCTTGGCTTCATGGTCCGACGGCATCTCCTTCAAGGCCTGGCGGTAGGCTTCGGCGGCCGCTGCGTAGTCGCCGGCTTCGATGGCGTCGAACGCGGCCTGGTGCAGCGGTGGCAGCGGCGCAGGCTCCTGGGCGCCGGACGCACCGGCGTCCAGGCTTCCGTTGACCCCGTTTGCTGCGGCGACCTTGAGGAGTTCGTCGAAGAGGCTCCGCACCTGCTGCTCGTCCGCCGCGCCCTGGAAGAGCGGCACCGGCTGTCCCTTGAGGACGGCAACGGCGGTGGGAACGGCCTGCACCTGGAAGGCCTGGGCAAGCTGCGGGAAGGCTTCGATGTCGGCCGCGCCAAGGACCAGGCGGCCGCCGTAGGAGGCCACCACGCGGTCAAGGGTGTCAAGCATCCTGCTGGACTCCGGCGAGTAGGGGGCCCACAGGGCAAACACCACCGGCACCTGCGCGGACAGCTCAACCAACTGCTGGAAGTTCGCTTCGGTGACGTTGACCTTGAGTTCCGGTCCTTCGTCAGGGCCGCCAGGCTGCGCCCCCTGGGGAGTCCCGGCCGCGGGCCCGGAAGGAGCCGGGCCGGACGGAGCTGCGGGGCGCTTCAGCGAAGAAAGGTCGACGGCGCCGCGCAGGTTAAGCAGGTTGGCAGCGGCAGGAGGGACTGGGCGGGAAGCTGGCGAACTCATGTTTCCCACTCTAGCCACTCCGGCCGCTGCCGGTGGTAATACGGCCAGGCCCTACTTGAAGCTGGCGCCGACCAGGCCGCGGGTGGCGGCAATGAGCTTCATGGGGTCCGTGGATCCTGCCGGGGGCACGTAGACCGCCATGGATTCGGCGAAGCTTAGGACCATCCCCGTGGTGGTTTCCTTGCCGCCGGCCAGGGCTGCGGCGTCGTCACCGATGCTCAGCTTGTCGCCGGCTGCCTTCGGGGTGCCCTCGAAGCCGAAGTTGATCCGGCCCAGCACCAGGGCGCCGCCGTCAGCAGTGCGGAAAACCACGGTGCTGTCCGGAGCCACCTTGTGCGTGAAGGAAAAGTTGCCGTTTTCGCCGGACTTCACCACCTCAGCCTGGTAGGACAGGGTGTCGGCGATGTACGGCGAGGACTGGCCTTCGACGAGCTTGTCCTTGAAGGGCGAGTCCGCCGAGGTCAGGCGGTCTGCAAGTCCGGACATCGCTTCCTCCCCGCTGTAGAGCAGGCCGGACTTGTCTGACGCGGCAAGGGTCTCAGTGCCGCCGCGGTTGATGTTCGGGAATGTCGTTCCCGGCTGCAGCGGAGTGGTTTCCGTCAGCTTGTAGTTCTCGCGCGGCGACTGCTGGACCAGCGTCAGGATCTGCGGAACCACGTTGCCTTCACCCTGGGTGACGGCCAGCACCGAACGCGGCCAGTCCCGGTCGCTAGTAACCACGTAGGTCAGCAGCTTGGTGGAGCGCACCGGCATCCGCGGTTCATAGGAGCCAACCTGGGAGCGGATCTTGTAATTCTGCGTGCGGATCTCCAGTTCGGGTCCGCCCACCCGGCCGGCAAGTTTCGCCGCGTCCTTGGCTGCGTCCCCGGCATCGGTGGCGCTGGAGACCTGCTCCAGGATCCGCCGGAACTGGGCGTCGAGCAGCACCGGCACACCGGCTGATTCCTTGGCCGATGACGAGGCACTGCCGGAAGGCTGCGGGCTGGGGCTGGCCGCCTGGGCGGCGGTGGCGGAACCTGCCAGCACGGCGGCAGCAACGGCGGCTGCCACCATGGTGGCCTTGGAGGAGGAAGAGGACGACGACGGCGCCTGGTTTTGGCTGCCGGCGTTCGGTGTCCCCGGGTTCAGTGCGCCTTCGTTCTGTGAGCCGGCATCGGCGGACTTGGCATTGCGTGCACGGGCACGGCGGGCGTAGCTGCTGCTGCCGCCGTCGCTGTTGTGATCATCGCTGCCGTGACCGTCGCTTGCGCCGTTCTTCCGGCGGCCTGCCAGCAGCGCCAGGACGATTCCGGCCACGATCAGCAGGCTGCCCAGGACCATCAGCGGCACAGCCCAGGGGGTGGAGGTGTCATTCGGGAACGTCATGGACACGGAGGCAGGCGCCGGCTTGGTGCCGTCGGAGGCGAGCAGGAGGGTCCACTCGCCGTCGGCCGGCGGGGTCCAGGTGTACTCAAGCTCACCGCTGGCGTTCTCGTTGGTCACCCACAGGTCCGAGCCGGCCGGGTTTGGGGCGGCAGCCTCGCCGTCGGCGTGGTCAACCTGGAGGGACTTTTCGTCCTCGGAAACCCCGGTGATGGTGTTGTGGGCCGTCTTCCCAACCCAGGCGCTGACGTCGTCGGGCCGGCCTGATGCCAGCACGAAGTTTCCGTCACCCTGGATGTTGATCTTGACGGTTCCGCCATGCAGGGTGCGCAGCTTCTGGTCAATGACCGTCAGCGGTGCGGCGGCGGCATCGGCCGGCGCGGAGGCGGTGAACGTCTCGGATGGAGCCCAGATGGTTCTCTGGCCGATACCGGCCAAAAGTGTCAGGAGGCCGAGCAGCACAAGTGCGGCTGCAGTCTTTAAACGCAAGGGAAACACCTATCATCAGCGGGGGTTTGCCTTCAATAGTAACCTTTTTGTTACCAGGGGCCCCTTTCCGGATCTTCCACGCCTTTCCCTGCAGGTCCCCGCGCAGCGCCTTCGGCGGGTGGTGGCAAGCCTGCTGATAGTGTTTGCGATGATCATCACACCGGCCCGCGCAGGCGGAGCCACGCACGGAACAGGCCCCTAGAACCAGTGACTGACAAGACGGACCCGTCCTCGGCGGCAGCCGCAAATCCCGGGGAACCCAAGGGCCCTGCCCCCGCTCCGGCGCCTCCCCTCGGCATGGCGGCAACCGCCCGACGCAGGGGTACTGCCGCGGCCGCCCTTGGCCAGGTGGTCCGCCGGCTTCGGCAGCCCCTGCCCGGGGCGCAGCCCAGGCTCCGGTTCGAGATGCCCCCCGAATACACGGGGCAGGTTCCGGAGGCGGAGCACGGCGGTGACGAGGAGCCGCAGTTCGGCCACCCCGGTCCACGCATGTCACCGCAGCATCCGCTGTACATGGGCTTCATGGGGACTGTCGGCGTGGGCCTGGCACTGCTGGTCTACTGGATCGGCTCCCACACCACCCAGCTGCTGCTGTGGATCGTGGCGGCGCTGTTCATCGCCCTGGGCCTGGAGCCCGTGGTGGGCTGGCTGGAGAACCGTAAGATTCCCCGGCCCGCCGGGATCCTGGTCTCGGTGGCGGTCCTGATGGGCGCCGTCGTCGGATTCTTCGCCACCCTGATTCCCACCATCGTTGAACAGGTCTCGGAAATTGTGCGGCAGGCACCGGACTGGATGCACAACTTCATGGATTCGGATTTCTTCCGCAGCCTCGATGACCAGTTCGGCGTACGGGACCGCATTACCGAGGAGGTCAACAAGTTCGTCAACGACCCCGCCGCGATGGGCGGCATTTTCGGCGGCGTGCTGGGCTTCGGATCCACCGTGGCCAACGGGCTCTTCGGCGCCCTCATCGTCCTGGTACTGAGCCTGTACTTCCTGGCAGCGCTGCCGGCCATGAAGAAGTGGGGCTACCGCCTGGCGCCGCGCTCACGCCGCAAGCGCGTCGCTGCCCTCTCGGAGGAAATCACCCGTTCAGTGGGCAACTACGTGATCGGCCAGGCCTGCGTGGCCCTGCTCAACGCCACCTTCGCCTTCGTGGTGATGTCCATCGTGGGCGTCCCCTTCGCGCTGCTCCTGGCGTTCGTGGTGGTCCTGCTGGCCTTCATCCCGCTGGTGGGCGGCATGATCGCAGGCATCGTGGTGACCCTCGTATCCCTCACGGAGGGCTGGCAGGTGGCAGCCATCTACGCCATCTGCTACTTCGCTTACCTGCAGTTCGAGGCGTACTTCATCTCACCCCGCATCATGCAGAAGGCAGTCGCCGTGCCCGGTGCGGTGGCGGTGATCTCGGTGATCGCCGGCGGCAGCCTCCTAGGCGTCCTCGGGGCCCTGATCGCCATCCCCACCGCCGCCGCCGTCCTGCTGCTGGTCCGGGAAATCTACATCGTCCGGCAGGACCAGCACTAAGGGTTCGGCAAAACCAGTACTGAAACGCGGTGTCCCCTGACGCTGGCCGTGGAGCTGTCCTGGGGCGTGCGGGCTAGGCCCCGGCAGTCGCCGTCGGTCCGTCCCATTCCTGCGGCAGCTCCGCTCCGGCCTGGCCGGGACTGACCTGGGCCACGATGTCGTTCAGGACCCGGGCAGCGTACTTCTCCCCCACCCACAGGTGCTTGGCCCCGGCCACGCCCACCACCCGGGCCTGCGGCACCATGCTGAAGCGGGCAGTGGCCTCCGCAGGCTGCAGGAAGTCATCGTGCTCCGGCACCAGGACAGTGAGCGGCTTGCCCGATTCCGCCCACAGCTGCAGGTGCTTGTCCGTTGCGCGGTGCAGCGGCGGCGACAACAGCACCGCACCCTCGATCTGGGCCGCCACGGGTTCAATGGCGCCGTACATCAGCGCCAGTTCCGTGCCGAAGGACCATCCCACCAGCCAGCGGTTGGGCAGGCCGCGTTCGACGGCGAAACGGACCGCCGCCTCCACGTCATGGCGTTCGCCGATCCCTTCCTCAAAGCCGCCGCTGCTGGTGCCGCGGGGAGAAGCGGTACCGCGGGTGTTGAAGCGCAGCACCGCGATGCCGGCCAGCGCCGGCAGCCGGTAGGAGGCCTTGCGGTACACATGGGAATCCATGAAGCCGCCGTGCGTCGGCAGCGGGTGGAGCGTGATCAGCGTGGCTTTTACCGGGCCCGATTCGGGCAGCGCCAACTCCCCCACCAGGGTGTGGCCGTCCTCGGTCTGCAGCTCGATGTTCTCGCGCCGGGCAGGCAGGACCGTGGAGGCACGGATGGGAACGGGGCCCTGGGCCTGGGTGAACTGGTACGACGCCGGATCAAAAGTCATGCCTGCCAGCTTAGCGACAGCGGGGGCATCCGACGTTCCGGCCACGTCAGCGGTAGCGGTAGCTTCTCGTCAGCCAGCAGTTGGTGTGCCAGTGCCGGCGTTCGGCCAGGCCTGCGGCGGCGCCAAAGAGGTGGTCGTCCTTCCAGACCACGAGGTGCGCGACACCGGGCAGCACCGCTGTGGAGCACTCCGGGCAGATGTAGGTCTTCTCGGCGTTCTTTGCGGTCATGGTGCGCACCATCCACTCACCGTCCGGGGCGCTTTCCCGGCGGGCTATTCCCGCCCGCGCACGTTCCAGGTCCAGTTCGGGGACGTCGCTGTTGCTTTTCCGCCCTGCGCCCTTGCCGGAAACGGGCCCCCGGCCGGAAGCGGGACGGCGGGGACGGTTGGAGCGCGGCATGTATCTATTCTGCCCCAGCCGCGCCACTGATCCTGGACCGCTTCCCGCAAGCTGCGTCCCGCCGTCGGGCACCACCTGCCGGACCCCACGCGATAGTCTGTACGGCGTGCGTCTTGTCATAGCCCATTGCTCCGTTGATTACGTCGGCCGGCTCAAAGCCCATCTCCCCCTCGCCACCCGGCTCCTGCTGGTCAAGGCGGACGGCTCCGTGCTGGTGCATTCGGACGGCGGTTCCTACAAGCCGCTGAACTGGATGAGCCCGCCGGCTTCGCTCCGGGTATCATCCCCGGACGAGGTGGACTTGGAGCTCGGGGTGGTGGAGCAGTGGACCGTGCAGTCGGCCAAGACAGATGACCGGCTCATCATCAACATCCACGAAAAGATCAGCGAGTCCTCGCACGACCTCGGGGTGGACCCCGGGCTGATCAAGGACGGCGTCGAAGCGGACCTGCAGCGGCTGCTGGCCGAGCAGATTGAAACGCTGGGCCAGGGCTATTCCCTGATCAGGCGCGAGTACTTTACCGCGATTGGCCCGGTGGACATCCTGGCCCGGGACGCCGATGGTGCCACGGTGGCCATTGAACTCAAGCGCAGGGGGGACATCGACGGCGTGGAGCAGCTCACCAGGTATCTGGAACTGCTCAACCGCGACCCCCTGCTGGCACCGGTGCGCGGCATCTTTGCCGCCCAGCAGATCAAACCGCAGGCAAAGGTGCTGGCCAATGACCGCGGGATCGACTGCGTAACGCTTGACTACGACGTGATGCGCGGAGTTGACGACAGCGAATCGCGGCTCTTCTAGCCATTTCCTTTGTTGCTTCAGGCACCTAAATAGCAGCATCCGAAGCAGGTCTCTTCGTCACCTGTTTTTTACCTAAATTTTCGCCTTTTTGCTGTTCGGGCCGTTGACCTGCGGGAACAGGCATGAAATTCTTATCTCAGTCTTTGTGTAGGTGTTTTTCATGCTCGCAAGACATGTTGCGAGCGCGAAGCTCCTGCAGCGCCGGGCCCCTTTCCGGGCGAGGCAATCCAGGATTCTTCTCGCGGAGTGACCAAGGGCGGCACGAGGTGTGCCGGTCTTAAAAAGTTCCATAATGAGGAGAAATAAATGGCACAGGGAACCGTCAAGTGGTTCAACGCTGAAAAGGGCTTCGGCTTCATCACCCCGGATGACTCCGATGGCGATGTCTTCGTTCACTACTCCGAAATCCAGACCGGCGGCTTCAAGACCCTCGACGAGAACCAGCGCGTTCAGTTCGAAATCGGCCAGGGCGCCAAGGGCCCCCAGGCCACTGGCGTAACTGTCGTCTAAGTAATCCGCCCGGCCGCTTTCCGCGGCTGTCAGCGACAAATGGTCCCCGGCAATTCTGCCGGGGACCATTTTGCATTTGCGGAAATACCGCGGCGGAAATGCCACATTACTGCCGGGCACTTTCCGGCCGGGCATTTGCAGGCCGGGCATTTGCAGGCCGGCTGGACGGCCTCAGGTGACCAATTTGCGGACCAGGCGGGCGCCCTGTGCCAGGGACAGGCCCGGGAGGTAGGCCCGGGTCAGCGCGCGGCCGATGGCGGGCAGGTGCAGCGGGTCCTGGTAATACAGGTAGAGCGCCCGATACTCCGGCTTGAATCTCGATTTGAACGCCGCCAGGGAGCGGAAGCCATAGACCGGTTCAAGCGCGTGGCCTACCAGGTCCAGGATCCTGACGAGGTTCTGCGCGCCCTCGTCGGTGGCGCCCGCTTCCGTGCTTTCGTCCGCCGTCCCCGTATCGTCCACGGCGTCTCCCGTCCCCGGCTGCATGTCCGGGCGGCTGGCCAGCGGGGAGCCGGACAAGGAGATCATGTCCACCGAGTCCCGTAGCTCGAGGACAGCCGAGGCGATCAGGAACTCCATCACGCCCGGGAATCCCTCGCTGCCGCGGCGCATGACGTCCAGCGTCCGGCTGACCAGCCGCCCGCCGTCGTACACGGGCAGCCAACTGGTCACGCCGTGGACCGTGCCGTTGCCGTCCACAGCCAGGCAGCAGAGGACTTCCTCGTCATCGACCTCGTCCACTCCCCCAAGCGTGAAGCCCATTTCCGGAACCGATTTGGTGGCCGCCCACTCCTCGGACACTTCGTTCAGCCGCGACCGCAGCGCCGGCGGCAGCGAGTGGTACGAGCCCCAGACCGCGTGGACGCCCAGCTTCGCCGCGCGGTTCAGGGCGGTCCGGACGTTCTGCCACTCTTTGCCCTTGAACTCGAGCTCATCCAGCGCCAGCCGGGTCTCCTGGGCAACGGCCACGCGGGAAAAACCACGTTCCCGGAGCGCCGGCCACATGGTGTCGTCGCAGGAGTAGAGCGCCGGCACCAGTGCCTGGCTGCGGCAGTAGTCCAGGAATCCCTCGGTCACTCTCTGCTCAGCCCCGCGGTCGCCGATCGCACCGCCCAGGGTCAACGCCACGGTCCCATGCTGTTGGAACGCCATTCCACCTGCACCGTCGGGGCTGAACCAGTAGGTGTTGGGCTCCCAGAGTGCCATCCATGACAGCGGGCCGCCGCCCTGGTGGAGCAGGTCCCGGGCGCGGTCCCGGTCCTGCCGCCCGAAGTTGAGGCCGTGGTGCCGGCCCACCAGAACCCACCACACGGCCACCAGGGCTACCAGCCAGAACACCGGACCCGAGTAGGCGAACAACAAGGCTTCTGCGCTGTCCTGCTCGGGGAAGACCCGCCGGAAATGCTGGGGAATGGGCACCGGAACGTACTGCCGGGCCAGCTCGGCGAAGAGCCCCAGCAAGCCTCCGTCGCGGGCCAGTCCCCCGGACCAGAACCAGGCCACGGTGTAGGAGCCGGCCAGGGCAAGCCAGGTTCCGCAGACCACGGCACCGAGCACGCGCCGGGCGCCGGGACGGGTCTGCACGCGGAACTGCCTCCGGTTCAGCCACAGGACGACCGCCAGCAGCAGCGGGACAACCACCAGGGGAAGCACGTGCGCGAAGGCCGAGGACAGCGGCGTGGCATGCGTGCCCTGCAGGCGGGACGGGACAAGGGCGAACAGGGCAAGGTAGACGGCGGCCAGGGCCGTAACGGCCAACTGGATGGCCAGGGCGATGTTGAGGGCAAGCCGGCGGCCGCGGCGCATGCCGTCCGCGCAGATCAGCAGCAGGATGACCGGCACCACCGCCAGCGCCAAACCGAACGGTCCGGCAAATCCCGCCCGCCCTGTTTCCAGGCAGGACGCGTCAACTGTGGCGCCGCAGTTGAACACCAGCTGGCTGAGGGTGGGCATCGGACTCAGCACAACGTCGCGCAGCAGGGCCAACGGTCCCGTGGGCGCCCGCGTAATGCCGGTCAGGATCGGTCCCACGGCAAAGACCGCAACGGTGAGGGCCAACAGGTTCCTGGTCTCACGGCCCGTGGACCGGTGGCGGTGCAGGCGCCCCTGGTCCCCCTGGATCCACCAGCCGGCCAGGAGGCCAAGGAGCGCGCCGATAAGGCCGATCACCGTCTCGGCATGTCCCACGTAAAGAACCAGGAGGATCGAAATGGACAGCACCACGGTGCGGAGCCGGCGCTGCCACAGCAGGGTGATACGGGCGCTGGCAGCCAGGCCGGCGGTCAACACCGGGGCGTAGGGGCCAATCAGGTTGTCATCGGCCATGGCGTCCAGCCAGCCGTCCCCCACATATCCCGCCAGCTGGGTCACCAGGAGGAACACGGTGACGGCCGCGAACTGGCCGCCGAAGAACAGACCGACGGCGGCCCGCCAGCCCAGCTTGCGCTCGGCAAGTCCCAGCAGCAGGACCATCATCAGCGACGCCGCGATGTAAGCCAGCGGGTTGGTGGCGAAGAAGAGGCTGGTGAACAGCGACCACCACTGCCCGCCGCGCAGGCCGGGGCCGCTGACGGAGGCAAGCCCCAGGAGCTGCTCCGGCGGGCCGTCCAGGAAGCTTCCGGTCAGGGCGGCGGTGGCGAGGAAGGCAACAACCACCCCAAGCGTGAACGGCATGGACTTCAGCGTGCGCAGCGTCTGCTGCACCGCAGGGCGTCCGACGGCGGCCCACATCAGGGCGGCCGTGCGGTTGGGGTTCCTGGTGGTCACCACTGCATCCCCCACTGGCTGCCAAGGAACTGCAGGGCGTCGGCAAAGCGCTTGGATGAAGTGTCCCAGGAGTGGCCGGTGTGCTCCACCACGTGTGCCTGCACTGTGAAGCCGGCGCCCTGCGCTGCCGCGGCAAGCGTCTGGAGGTTGGCCACGAACTCCGGATCGTTCTGGCCTGCGGTGAGGTACATGCCGTGGGACTCGAACCGTTGGTGTTTCATAATCTCCAGTGGAGTCTGCCGGGTGAATTCGTCGGGGGTTCCGGGGAAGGCTGCGTCGATGGTCTTCTGGCGTTCCTTGGCAATTGCCGGCTCCGCTTCGCTGGAGAAGGCCAGCACGTCCGCGTAGATCTCAGGATGCCTGGTTCCCATTTGCACCGCGCAGGTGCCGCCGAAGGAGAAGCCGCCGATGGCCCAGTGGCTGTGGTTGGTGTCCACCGCCAGGGTGGAACCTATCCACTGTGGCACGTCCTGTGAAAGGTACGTGTCCGCTTTGGCGATGCGGCTGTCCATGCACATGGTGTTGGCGGACTGCGAGCCATTGGGATCCGGGATGACCACCACCGGTGACACCCCGCCATGGGCGGCGGCAAAGGAGTCCATATGGCCGCGAATTGCGCCGCCGGTGAGCCAGTCGGCGGGACCGCCGGGCTGCCCTGCCACCAGGACCAGCACGGGCAGGGCGGGGCGGTTGGCTGCAAAGTAGGCCGGCGGAAGATAGATGTAGGCGTCGCGGGTGTTCATTCCGGACAACGTTCCTGGAATCGTGGACTTGCGCAGTTCGCCTCCGGCAGGCAGCTCCCCCTGCGGCTTCCAGCCCTGCAGCGGCACGCCGTCGGGCCCCCCGGGGTGGCGCATGAGGTCCTGCTCCAGCACGGGAATACGCGCCAGTGCCGTGCCCAGCAGGTCACTGACGGTCCTGTTGAGGCCGAAGTAGGCGTTGATCTGGATCGCGGACAGCAGCACCACCAGCAGCGCGGCGAGGACCCCTCCCCCGCGGCCGCCCCAACTCGTCCGGGGCAGCCGGAGCAGGCACAGGAGCAGTGCCGCCACACCCGGAACCAGCCACAGCAGGACGGGGTCGGGCAGGTCCTCGGGGAAGATGGTGAAGATGTTGATCAGCGCCCAGTGCACCGTACCAACCAGGGCGAAGGCGGCTGCCGCGGCGATGAGGATGCGGACAGCCCAAGCCCGGACGCGATGGACCGGAACCATGGCGGCGCGCCAGGGTGGCACCAGGAGATAGGCGGCGCCGCCCATTCCCAATACCAGCACGGTTCCGTAGAGTGGACCGTCGGTGAGCCGGATGTCTAAAAGCCAGTCCACGTTGGCTAGCGCCAGGTCCCCACGCCAATGACAGGACCTGCTTCCAGCCAGGATGACAGTCCCGTGTAGGCGTCGAACTTCATGGCCAGGTGCAGGTCCTGCCCCTCGTAGCGGAGTTCGACGATCACCACGTCCGGCTGGACCTTCACCGCCTCCGCTTCGGTAGGCTTCCGGCGGCCCAGCAGCTCCAGTGAGCTGCGTTTAAATGTGTACTTGGGGCGGACGCTCAAGGAGATGAGCCTGAACCACTCGAGGTCATTGTCCTGATAACGACAAACCCCCATCTGCCAGCTGTTTCCAGCTACGCAAATGGAGGCGTCCACCGTGCCGAGGGCACGCCGCAAGTTGAAGCGGCGTACCCCCGAAAGGCACAGTGCAAAAATCAGCAATCCGAACGCGATTGCCAGTGCGATGAACGAAATACCCGGTGCGTCCATCAAGGTCGTGCTAGCGGATCCCAGCGGTAGCCGAGCCGCCCAACTGGGCGTTGTCAGCAACGATCACCACGCGGTTGTTGTCGACGGAGAAGAACCCGCCGTCGACGTCCACCGCAATACGGTCCCCGGAAACCGGCTGGATTGCCAGTTCACCCTCGGCCAGGATCGCCAGCAGGGGCGAGTGGCCGGGCAGGATTCCGATTTCACCATCGCTGGTGCGGGCCTTGACCATCTTGGCCGCTCCGGACCACACAAAGTGGTCCGCTGCGACAATCTCAACCTCAAGCTCAGCCATATTACTTGGTCTGTTCCTGGATCTTGGCCCACTGGCGCTCGACGTCGTCGAGGCCGCCGACGTTGAAGAACGCCTGCTCCGCGATGTGGTCGAGTTCGCCGTCGCAGATCGCCGCGAAGCCTTCAACGGTGTCCTTGATGGAAACCGTGGAGCCTTCAACACCGGTGAACTGCTTTGCGGTGTAGGTGTTCTGCGAGAGGAACTGCTGGATGCGGCGTGCACGCGACACGACGATCTTGTCTTCTTCGGAGAGTTCATCGACACCGAGGATGGCGATGATGTCCTGGAGTTCCTTGTTCTTCTGCAGGATCTGCTTCACACGGACGGCCGTGTTGTAGTGGTCCTTGCCGATGTACTGGGGGTCCAGGATGCGGGAGGTGGACGTCAGCGGGTCGACGGCCGGGTACAGGCCACGGGAGGCGATTTCACGGGAAAGTTCCGTGGTGGCATCCAGGTGCGCGAAGGTGGTGGCCGGCGCGGGGTCGGTGTAGTCATCTGCGGGAACGTAGATGGCCTGCATCGAGGTGATGGAGTGGCCCTTGGTGGAGGTGATGCGCTCCTGCAGGAGGCCCATCTCGTCCGCCAGGTTGGGCTGGTAGCCCACGGCCGAAGGCATACGGCCGAGGAGGGTGGAAACCTCGGAACCTGCCTGGGTGAACCGGAAGATGTTGTCGATGAAGAGCAGCACGTCCTGGTTCTGCACATCGCGGAAGTACTCTGCCATGGTCAGCGCGGACAGGGCCACGCGGAGGCGCGTTCCCGGCGGCTCATCCATCTGGCCGAAGACAAGGGCGGTGTCCTTGAGGACGCCTGCCTCTTCCATCTCAACCCAGAGGTCGTTGCCCTCGCGGGTACGCTCGCCAACACCGGCGAACACGGAAGTACCACCGAAGTTGCGGGCAACACGGGTGATCATTTCCTGGATCAGAACGGTCTTGCCTACGCCGGCGCCGCCGAAGAGGCCGATCTTTCCACCCTTGATGTACGGGGTGAGGAGGTCGATGACCTTGATGCCGGTCTCCAGCATCTCGGTGGAGCCTTCCAGCGAAGCGAAGCTGGGAGCCTTGCGGTGGATGGGCCAGCGTTCGCTGACATCCAGCTCCGACTCGGCAACGTCCAGGGGCTGGCCCAGCACGTTGAAGATGTGGCCCTTGACGCCGTCGCCGACGGGAACGGAGATGGGGGCGCCGGTGTCCACCACGGAGGTGCCGCGGACAAGGCCGTCGGTTGCCTGCAGGGAGATGGCGCGGACGAGGTTGTCACCCAGGTGCTGGGAGGTCTCGAACGTGATGGTCTTGGTCTCACCGTTGAGAGTAATCTCGGTGGTGAGGGCGTTGTAGATCGACGGGATTGCGTCAGCCGGGAATTCGACGTCGACAACCGGGCCGATTACGCGCGCAATACGGCCGGTGGCACCGGCCGTTGCGGCTACGCGTTCGGTAGCAGTGGCAGTCATCTCTCTCACTTCACTCAGTAGATGGCGTGGGGTTAAGTTTATCTGTGGTGGTGCTGGTTCCGCGTAAACCGGGGCGTTGGAGGCTACGACGCAAGGGCGTCGGCACCGGCAACAATCTCGGAGAGTTCCTGCGTGATTTCGGCCTGGCGGGCCGTGTTGCGCAGACGCGTGTACTTCTTGATCAGTTCCGTTGCGTTGTCGCCTGCCGACTTCATCGCCCGCTGGCGGGCGGCCAGCTCCGATGCAGCGGCCTGCAGCATCGCGGCAAACAGTCGCGATTCGATGTAGCGCGGCAGCAGTGCGTCAAGGACCCGCTCGGTTTCCGGCTCGAACTCGTACAGCGGCAGCAGCTCCGATTCGGAGGCGGCTTGCTCTTCCACTACCTCCAGCGGCAGGAGGCGGATGACCGTGGGCTCCTGCGTAACCATCGACTTGAAGCGCGTGTACACAACGTGGATCTCGTCCACGCCGCCCTCAGCGAAATCGGTGGCGAAATCGTGGAGCAGTGCCTCGCCGATTTCACGGGCGGTGCTGAACTCGGGGGCGTCGGTTCCTCCGGTCCAGACCCGCGCGTACTCGCGGTTCCGGAAATCGAAGTAGGCCTGGGCCTTGCGGCCCACGAGGTAGGTCTTGACTTCCTTGCCTTCGGCGTGGAGCAGCTCGTTGAGACCTTCCGCCTGCTTGAGGACACCGGCAGAGTAGGAACCAGCCAAGCCACGGTCCGAGGTGATTACCAGGACGGCGGCACGGCGGATCTGCTCCGGCTCAGTGGTCAGCGGGTGGTCGATTTCGCTTTGGCTGGCGACAGCAGAAACGGCGCGCGTGATCGCGTTCGCGTAAGGCAGTGAAGCTGCTACGCGCGCACGGGCCTTCCCGATGCGCGAGGTAGCGATCAGTTCCATCGCCTTGAAGATCTTGCGCATCGACGTGGTCGAGCTGATCTTCTGGCGGTAGACCCGGATCTGGGCTCCCATACTTATCCTTTCCTAACATTCCGTAGCCGGTGTGCCGGACCCTGGGGCCCGGCACACCGGCGGTGCGGAATTAGCGCTTCTGCTTGACGATCTTTTCCTGGTCGACTTCGCCCTCGGAGATAGCGTCATGCTCCTCGTGGCCGGCGCCTACCAGGTGGTTGTCACCCTCGCCGAAGAAGCCCTTCTTGAAGTCCACGATCGAGGACTTCAGAGCGGCAACGGTGTCGTCGTCCAGCACGTTGGTCTGGGCCAGCGTGGTCAGGATCGAGGACTTGTGGCGCAGGTGCTCCAGGAACTCGGCCTCGAAGCGGCTGATGTCCTCGACGGGAACGTCATCCAGGTAGCCGTTGGTGCCGGCCCAGATGGAGACGACCTGGTCCTCGACCGGGAACGGCGAGTACTGGCCCTGCTTGAGCAGTTCCATCAGGCGGGCGCCACGGGTCAGCTGCTGGCGGGACGCTGCATCCAGGTCGGACGCGAACATCGCGAACGCCTGCATGTCGCGGTACTGTGCAAGGTCCAGCTTCAAGGTGCCGGAGACCTTCTTCATGGACTTCACCTGGGCGGCACCGCCAACGCGGGAAACCGACACACCCACGTCAACAGCGGGACGCTGGTTGGCGTTGAAGAGGTCGGACTGCAGGAAGATCTGGCCGTCGGTGATGGAGATGACGTTGGTCGGGATGTAGGCGGACACGTCGTTCGCCTTGGTCTCGATCAGCGGCAGGCCCGTCATGGAGCCGGCACCGAGCTCGTCGGAGAGCTTGGCACAACGCTCCAGCAGGCGGGAGTGCAGGTAGAAGACGTCGCCCGGGTAGGCTTCGCGTCCCGGCGGACGGCGCAGGAGCAGCGACACGGCGCGGTAGGCTTCGGCCTGCTTGGACAGGTCATCGAACACGATCAGGACGTGCTTGCCGCCGTACATCCAGTGCTGACCGATGGCCGAGCCGGCGTACGGTGCCAGGTACTTGAAGCCTGCGGGGTCGGACGCGGGAGAAGCCACGATGGTGGTGTACTCCAGCGCGCCGTTGTCCTCAAGGGTCTGGCGGATGGCGGCAATCGTGGACGCCTTCTGGCCGATGGCAACGTAGATGCAGCGGACCTGCTTGTTGACATCGCCCGAAGCCCAGTTGGCCTTCTGGTTGATGATGGTGTCGATCGCAATGGCGGACTTGCCCGTCTGGCGGTCGCCAATGATCAGCTGGCGCTGGCCGCGGCCGATCGGGATCATCGCGTCGATGGCCTTGAGGCCGGTCTGCATCGGCTCGTGGACCGACTTGCGCTGGGTCACGCCGGGGGCCTGAAGCTCCAGTGCGCGGGTGGTCTCGGCCTTGATCTCGCCGAGGTCGTCGATGGGCACGCCCAGCGGGTCGACAACGCGGCCAAGGAAGGCATCGCCAACGGGAACGGACAGAACCTGCCCGGTCCGGTGGACTTCCTGGCCTTCTTCGATGCCGGTGAAGTCGCCGAGGATGATGACGCCGATTTCACGGACGTCGAGGTTCTGGGCCAGGCCCAGGGTGCCGTCCTCAAAGCGCAGCAGCTCGTTCGCCATGACCGAGGGAAGGCCCTCAACACGGGCGATGCCGTCACTAGCGGTGGTTACGCGGCCGACCTCTACGCGCTCTGCGTTCCCGGGTTCGTAGGACGCCGCGAACTCGTTCAGCGCATTACGGACGTCGTCGGCGTTGATGGTCAATTCGGCCATCTGCAGTCCCTGCTCTCCTGTTTGTGATCACCGCAAACGGTGACCGGGGTTTCTATCAGTTGTGTTGTGCTTGTCCGGCTAGCCGGCCAGCTGGCGTTGCAGTTCGCCCAGCCGGGTGAGGACCGAAGCGTCGAGCACCTCGTCACCTACCTGGACGCGGATGCCGCCAATGAGCGCCGGGTCAACGTTGATGTTGACCTTCAGTTCCCGCCCGTACAGATTGTTCAGGCCTGCCTGGAGGCGTGCCAGCTGCGTCTGCGACAAAGGACGGGTCACACTGACCGTTGCAATCCAGCGCTGCTGCCGCTTGGCCGCCAGTTCGGCAAACCGTTCCACAAGCCGGGTGGGCTTGATCCCGCGGGGCTGGCTGACTGCCTGCGTGATGAGGACTTTGGCTTCCTCACTGACGCCGGGCACCAGCTTCTCGGCGAGGGCAGACTTGGCTGCTGCGCTTGCCTGCGGTTCGGACAGAGCACGTTGTACCTCGTGGCTGGAGGCAACAGCCTGGTTGAAGGAAAACAGATCGTTTTCCAGTTCTTCCAGGCCAGTGATTCCGGAGGCAGAAACGGCCGACTTGTTTTCAGCAACGGAAATGACCACCGTTGCGGCAAGAGTCTCGAGTGCATCGCCGATGTCACGCGCCGATGCCCAGCGTGAGCTGGCCAGTCCGCCCGCGATCTCAGCAGCATCAGCGGAGACTTTTCCGCCAACCAGCTGCCTGACCAGCGCCGACTTTTCGTCACCGCTGCGGGAGGGGTCAGTCAGGGCACGGCGCAAGCCAGCCGAGCTGTCCACCATTCCCAGAATTCCGAAGAGTTCCTTTGCCAGCTGCAGCGACGCCGTAGGAAGCTTCGCTTCCAACGCGGCCAGGGCTGTTGCCAGCGATTCGCTCGATACGCCTGCCATTACTTAGCTGCACCTGCGTTCTGGGACTCCAGATCTGCCAGGAAGCGGTCCACTACCCGTGCTGCCCGTGCGTCGTCGTCGAGGGACTCGCCCACGATGCGGCCGGCAAGGGTGGTGGCCAGGGTGCCTACCTCAGAGCGCAGGGACACAACGGCCGCCTGGCGTTCGGATTCGATCTGCGCGTGGGCCTGTGCGGTGATGCGGGCAGACTCTGCTGCCGCCTTCTCCTTGAGATCCGCGAGGATCTGGGCACCTTCGGCGCGGGCTTCCTCACGGATGCGGTTGGCTTCGGTGCGGGCGTCGGTCAGCTGCTGCTTGTACTCTTCGAGTGCAGCAGACGCCTCAGCCTGGGCCTTTTCAGCCTTGGCGATGCCGCCTTCAATGGCCTCGGCACGCTCGGCGAAGGTCTTCTCGAACATCGGGACAACGTACTTGACCACGATGAAGAAGAGGATGGCAAAGCCCACGAAGACAACCAGCATTTCCCAGGCATTGGGAACAAGGGGGTTGACGTCGCCTTCAGCGGCGGCTGAGATGATCAGCTGATGCATATTTCACCCGTCCTTATCTACTCGGTTCTGAATGTTCGCTGAAGTTCTGAAGGTTTACTTGAGAACGAAAGCGAAGACCAGGCCCAGGATGGCGAGTGCTTCGGTCAGCGCCAGGCCAAGGAATGCGATCGGCTGCAGGACGCGCTGGGCTTCCGGCTGGCGTGCAACGCCGTTGATGTAGGCAGCGAACACGAGACCCACACCGATACCACCGCCGATAGCCGAGAGGCCATAGCCGATGAGGTTGAGGGAGCCGTTGATGGAGCCTTCCATTTTTTTTCCTTTCAAGATGCCGCTTTGTGCGGCAGGTTGTTTGGGTTGCTTCATCCCCGCGAGGGGAAGACTGTGGTGTGCCGGCGGAGCATGGCTCCCCCGGCGGGGTGCCTAGTGGCTGTCGGCGTGCAGCGCGCCTTCGATGTAGATCGCGGTCAGCAGCGTGAAGACGTAGGCCTGCAGGACCATGATCAGGGCCTCGAGCATGTACATGGCGATGGCACCGGCCAGGACCAGGACCGAGGTGCCCTTCAGCAGGACGTTCTCCTGCATGATCAGGTACTCGATGCCGGAACCGGCGATCATCACGATCAGGTGGCCTGCGAGCATCGTGGCGAACAGACGGAGGCTGTGCGTGACGGGCCGGACCACGAAGTTGGAGATGATCTCAATGGGGATGACGATCGGCAGGATGTACCACGGAACGCCCGACGGGACGGTGGCCAGCTTGAAGTAGCGCAGGCCGTTCTTCTTGATGCCGATGGCGATCCAGGTGATGTAGACCAGGCCGGCCAGCACGTACGCTCCACCCACGTGCGAGAACGTGGGGAGCTGGAACACCGGGATGGCGCCGTAGATGTTGTTGACAAGGATGAAGAAGAACAGGCTGAAAAGCAGCGGGACGTACTTGATGAAGTCCCTGCCGCCGATGATGTCCTTGGCAATGCCGTTGCGGACGAAGCCGTAAGCGGCCTCGCCGGCGAACTGGAGCTTGCCGGGTACCAGCTGCTGCTTGCGTGCGGCCAGCACGAAGAAGACGGCGATAAAGACGACAGAGAGGAGGACCAGCAGCATCTGCTTGGAGAATCCTTCTGCGGCACCCCACGGCAGGATTGCCGGCAAATGCATTTCGTTAATACCAGGAGGAGTGAACTCTCCTGAATCTTGGGCCGGGAGCGCAAGCGCGATCAACGCGTTTCCTCTCTGCAGTGTCCATCATTGGGCGTTGGGCGGGGTCCGGCAGCCTGACAGCCTGCTGTTCCCCCTGTGAAATTATTTGGCATTATCTTCTCCGTCCTGGGACGGTGCGCCGGGAGCATGGCGCTCATCAGCATTTTTGCGGGAACTGGTGAGGCCGTGCATGTGGGAAAGGTAGAAACCTCCGACGGCTCCGAGCAGAGCGCCTGCGAGCACAATCCAGCGCGTTCCCCACAGATAATCCAGTCCCCACCCTATCAAACTCCAGACGATGATTCCGCCAATGATGTAGCTGAATACAGCCATTCCAGCGTTGTAGCCGCCATCGTTGGAAGGGTCGGAAGCAGCGGGAGCGGAGCCTTTGGATCCCCGTCTGCCGTGAGCGCCGCCCGCGGACTTCTTCGGGTCACGCATCGGCTGCTCCCCTGTCTTCTGGATCGTTGTAGATCTGGAGGCGGGCCCGGCTGAAGCCATGGATCTCCGCAGCCTGCCAAAGGACGACGGCAACCACCGCGCCGATGATGAACCACCGGCCGTGGAGCCATACCGGAGCGCCAATGGCGAACAGGACCACCGCAAAGCCCACTACCTTGATGAAGTAGGTGGCGACGAACACACCGATCGCCCCCGACGGGTTGCTGCGTCCCACGAAGTGCCCCACCAGCAGGCTGATACCAAAGAACAGCATCACCAGCAGGCCACCGAGGACGCTCGATATGGCGCCGGCGAACCCGTTAAGGAGTGCGGCCGGGATGGCACACAGCACAAGCCCCACCGACGCGGCAATGGAACTGCGCTTGAGCAGGTTCAGCCACAGTGAGGGCGTGGGACCGGAGGCGCCAACGGGACCATTGCCGGATGCAGGTCCGGACTCGGCGTTGGAGGTCATTCGATCCCAATCGTCGGCACCACATGGCACATCGCCAGGAGGCAGGGGGTGGAGTGGCAGCTTGGGCTGCCCCTAAATTCTACATGAGATAGAAATAATTCAGAACCGGCGTTACGCCGTCGTTTCCGCATTTCCCCGCGACAGGTAGGGCCACGCCGTGACCAGTCCCATGACGAGCGTGGCAAAGATGTCCACCGCGAGCACGATTTGCCAAGGGAAGATTGCGAAGGCCAGGCCGCCGAACGAGAGCACTGCCGTCCACAGGTACATCAGGATGACGGCGGTGCGGTGCGAATAGCCGATGTCCAGCAGCTTATGGTGCAGGTGGCCGCGGTCCGCCGACCACGGGGAACGTCCACGGGCCGTCCTGCGCACCACGGCAAGTCCCAGGTCCAGCAGCGGAAGGAACAAGACGGCGAACGGAAGCAGGATGGGGATCACCGTTGAGATGCCGTTGGCGCGGTCGTAGAGGCCCGAGGAGATCTGCCCCGTGGACACCACACCGGCCGAGGCCATGAGCAGTCCGATCAGCATGGCGCCGGAATCGCCCATGAAGATCTTTGACGGAAACCAGTTGTGCGGCAGGAACCCCAGGCAGCCGCCCACCAGTACGGCCGTGATGAGGGTTGCCAGGTCCGAGTAGTCCAGCAGTACCGCGTTCCGGTGCACCCAGTAGGCGGTGAAGAAGAATGCCGTGCCGCCGATAATAGCCACCCCGGCGGCGAGGCCGTCCAGTCCGTCGATGAAGTTGAAGGCATTCATGGTGGTGACGATCAGCCCCGCTGTCAGCACCACGCGGAGCGTTTCGTTTTGCAGGTAGATGGGCTCCGGAACCCACGGAACGATGGTCATCCGGACACCCCAGAGGGCCACCGTCAGGCCGGCTGCGCTTTGCCCGATCAGCTTGACCCACCACCGGATGTCCAGCAGGTCGTCCGCCACGCCCACCAGGACGATCACGGCCGCGCCGGCCAGGACACCCCAGGGGGAGAAATTGTTCCGGTAGATGTCCTTGACGAAGAACGACTGGCTGGCCACGACCAGCGCCACCATGATGCCCAGGAAGATCGCGACGCCGCCGAGCCTGGAGACGGGGATGGAGTGCATGTCCCGGCTGCGGATTGGCAGGTGCAGCTCAAGCCTGTGGCCCACCACCCGGGCGCCCCATGTGGCGGCGTAGGACACGATGGCAGCCGTCAGCCCCATAAGCAGGTACATGATCATGCGGCAGGCACCGTCTTGGGATTATTGGTGTCGAAGCCGTTCAGCTGCGCCGGCAGCCGGTCCATGGTGGAAGGGCTCACTGGCCGGGAATCTGTTCTTCGATAAATGAAACTTCTCCGTCGCCGAGCGCGCAGCAGGCAGTGCGCCAGACTTACGCGCAGCGCCTTACAGGGCTGTATTACAGTGGACTCTAGTCAAAGATACTAGTGCCACCGGCACCATGGCTCCGCGCCACACGGGCGCACAACAGGTGGGGAACTCCCTGGCGGCCATGCGGAAAGGACCCCCATGACCCCCCGCATTGCGGTAGCCGCCGTGACGTTTGACCGGCCCAAGGAACTGTCCGTCCTGCTGGATTCGATCAACGCCCAGAGCCGGCAGGTGGACACCATTTGCCTTGTGGACAGCGGCACCACCCCTGCTGCGGAGGTTGCGGCGGCGCACCCCAACGTTGACTATGTCCGTTCGGAGGCCAACCTGGGCGGCGCCGGGGGGTTTGCGCTGGCAGCGCTCAAGGCGGTCGCCAGCGGTGCCCGCTGGGTTTGGATGATGGACGACGACGCCGAGCCCACCGATCCGGAATGCCTCGCCACGCTGCTTCGTGAGGCTGAGGCCCGCGACCTGGAAGCGGTGGTCCCCTTGGTGACAGCGCCCGGGCATCCCGAGCGGCTGTCCTTTTTCTTCCGCCTTGACGGCAAAGTCACGCACGACCGCGCAGAGGTTGAAATGCTCGGCTTCCTGCCGGACGACGGGCACTTCTTCAACGGCGCGCTGATCCGCTCGGACGTGTTCTTCAAAGTGGGACTGCCGGATATGCGGCTGTTCATCCGCGGCGACGAGGTGGATTTCACCATTCGGCTCCGCAAGGCGGGGATCCGTTTCGGCACGGTGACAACCACCGCCATTACGCACCCCCACGCCTTCTCGGAAACCCAGCACGTCTACGGCGCCCGCTGGCATGTGATCGTTCCCGACTCCGCCTTCAAGCGCTTCTACTACTACCGGAACCGCGGCTACTTGATCCGTCGGTACTTCCGGGTGCGCTCGTTCGTGGCTGACGTGGGCGGCTACCTGGGCTACTTCCTGCAGCGCCGCGACCTGCGGGGCTTTTTGGGTTGGGCGCGTTCGTTCAGTACCGGCCTCCGAGGCAAGGGTTTTGCCCCGCTGGAGGACCAGAAGTTCTAGGCCGGGCCCCGGTTTTTGATCCGCCGGGCAACCAGGAGCCACAGCAGGACCCAGGGCTCCCCCAGCACGCGGTAGGCAACACGGCGGGGATGCAGGAGCAGGCGCCAGGCCCACTCCAGCCCCATCCTGCCCAGCCACCGCGGAGCCAGTTTCTGGACTCCCGCCAGCTGTTCGATAGCGCCGCCCACGGCACAGTAGACGGAGGGCGGCATGTCGCGCAGCCGCCGCTGCAGGACCTCTTCCTGGAGCGGCATGCCGAGGCCGAGCAGGACCAGCTGGGGCTGTTCGCGGTGCAGCCACGCCACCGCCGCGTCCTCAAGGGCAGGATCCCAGCCCTCCCCCGGGAAGCCGGCAACATGGGCGTTCGGAACGATGTCCTTCAGCCTGCTGACAGCACCCGCATTAGCATCGGTGCCGGCGCCGATTACGGCGATACGTTCAAGGCCGCGCACCTGGTGAAGGGCGGGCAGCCAGTCGGTGGAACCAAGCCGGTAATCCATCACCGGGCCCTCGGCGTTGCCGGTCCTCCCCCAGAGCCACAGCACCGGGGCGCCGTCCAGGAGCACCACGTCGCTTTCCTCATACAGCCGACGGAAGCCGTCGTCGGACAGGGTGAGCGTGACGCTGTGCAGGTTGTGGCCCAGGACGGTCCGGGTCCGGCCGTCCTCGATGAACCGGTTGAGCTCCTCGACCAGCTCGGAAACGCGCAGGGGCGTCGCGTGGACGTCCAGGACCGGGATCTGCTGGCGGTCCAGCGCCATCAAGGCTGCTGGTTCCCGGCCGGCGTGGTGGGCTCTGCGTCGGCAGCCGGCACAGCGGAGGAGCCGGAGGCGGCAGGTGCGTGACCGGCGTCGTCCACCGTCTCCCCTGCGCCCGCCTGATCCGCTGCGGGTTCCTCTTCAGCCATGGGGATTTCCCCGAGGCCCAGGATTCCCGGGACGTGTTCGCGCAGCCGGTCAAGGCTCACGGCGCCGTTGCGGACCACGCGGAGGACGGGCCCGGTGGCGTCAACGATGGTTGAGGGCACGCCGGCTTCACCTTCCAGCGGGCGTGCGCCGCCTTCCAGGTACACCTCCACCGAGTCGGCAAGCTGTTCACGGGCTGCTGCGGCCGTCTGGGCGGGAGCCTGGCCGGTGCGGTTGGCGGAGGAAACCGCAAGCGGACCGGTCAGGGTCAGCAGTTCCAGGGCAACTTCGTCGGCGGGCATCCGCAGCGCCACGGTTCCCTTGGTTTCGCCAAGGTCCCAGTCCAGCGATGGCTGCGCGTGCAGGATGAGGGTCAGTCCGCCGGGCCAGAAGGCCTCGGCCAGCTTCCGGGCGTCCGCCGAAACCTCGGTGGCCAGGCCGTCCAGGGCGTTGATGCGCGGGATCAGGACGGGCGGCGGCATGGTGCGGCTGCGTCCCTTCGATACCAGCAGCATGGTGACGGCCTGCGGCGAGAATGCGTCCGCGCCGATGCCGTAAACCGTGTCCGTGGGGAGCACGACGCACTTCTTTTCGCTGATGGCACGCTGCGCGTGTTCCAGGCCCCGGGCCCGCTCGTCGTCAATGGTGCAGTCATAAGTTGTGGTCACTGGCCCATTCTTTCATTCCGTGTGGACTGGTCTGCGAGCACGGCACTGGTGGCGCGCTCCTTGCCGTTCAGGTCCAGGTGCGTGGTGATGGCTGTCCAGGTCCCGCTCCTGCCAAGCATGGCGGCAGTCCAGCCGGCCTGGACTTCGGCGTGTTCCATGACGAAGTAGCCCCCGGGACGCAGCAGCCGGGCAGCTGAGGCGGCGGCCGCCGTCGGAAGTTCCATGCCGTCCGCTCCCCCGCCGTACAAGGCCTCGGGCGGATCGTGCAGGGCTACTTCGGGTTCGTTGGGGATGGCTTCGGCGGGGATGTACGGCGGGTTGGAAATGACGACGTCGACAGTTCCGTTGAGTTCCGCGAAAGCGTCGCGCAGGTCCCCCAGGATGAGGTTGACACCCAGCGGCGCCAGGTTCTTCGCCGCCCAGGCGTGCGCGAAGGGGCTGTACTCGACGGCGTGGACCTCTGCGCCGGGTACTTCATGGGCCATGGAGCCCGCGATGGCACCGGATCCGGTCCCCAGGTCCACGATCCGTGGGTGCGGCATTCCCTTGACATGGTCAATGGCCAGCTGCACCACTGTTTCGGTCTCCGGCCGAGGAATGAACACGCCAGGTCCCACGGCCAGCTCCAGGTAGCGGAAATGCGCCACCCCGGTGATGTGCTGCAGCGGGATGCGGCTGGCACGTTCGGCCACGAGTTCGGCATAACCCTCCGGCACGGGAGTGTCACCCAGCATCAACGAGCGAAGGGGCCCCAGCCCAATGTTGAGCAGGTGGTCTGCCAGCAGTTCGGCGTCGGCCCGGGGACTGGGCACTCCGGCTTCCGCCAGGAGGGCCGCAGCCTCACGGACCGCTGCCGCCAGGGTCCGGGACGGCGCCGCGGAGGAGGGCTCGGTCATGGGCATGGATTCCGGTCAGTCGCCGATGGCGTCCAGGCGGGCCTGCTCGTCCATCTCGATGGCGGACTGGATGACCGGTTCCAGATCGCCGTTCATGACCTGGTCCAGGTTGTACGCCTTGTAGCCGGTGCGGTGGTCTGCGATCCGGTTTTCGGGGTAGTTGTAGGTACGGATGCGCTCCGAGCGGTCCATGGTGCGGATCTGCGACTTGCGCTGGGCCGAGTTTTCGGCGTCGATCTGCTCCTGCTGGTGCGCCAGGATGCGTGCCCGCAGCACGCGCATGCCGGCTTCGCGGTTCTGCAGCTGCGACTTCTCGTTCTGCATGGCCACCACGATGCCGGTGGGAAGGTGCGTGATGCGGACGGCGGAGTCAGTGGTGTTCACGGACTGCCCGCCCGGACCCGAGGACCGGTACACGTCGATCTTGAGGTCATTCTGGTTGATCTCGAGTTCTTCGGGCTCGTCCACTTCGGGCAGGACAAGTACGCCAGCGGCGGACGTGTGGATGCGGCCCTGGGATTCGGTGACGGGCACGCGCTGGACGCGGTGCACGCCGCCCTCGAACTTGAGGCGGGCGTAAACACCTTCGGCGGGGTCGTTGGAGTTGCCCTTGACCGCCACCTGGACGTCCTTGTACCCGCCAAGGTCCGATTCGGTGGCGGAGATGATTTCAGTCTTCCAGCCGCGGGACTCCGCGTACCGGGTGTACATGCGCAGCAGGTCGCCGGCGAACAGGGCGGCCTCGTCGCCGCCTTCACCGCCCTTGACCTCAAGGATCACATTGCGGGCATCGTCAGGATCGCGGGGAATGAGCAGGCGGCGAAGCTTGGCCGCGGCCGTCTCAAGTGAGGCCTCCAGCTCGGGCACCTCGGCAGCAAACTCGGGATCCTCGGCAGCCATCTCCTTGGCAGCGGCAAGATCATCCCGAAGGCCCTCCCACTTGTGATAGGCCTCCACAATGCCATTAAGCTGAGCCGACCGCCGCCCGAGCTTCCGGGCAAGCCGCTGGTCAGCATAAACAGCAGGATCCCCGAGCTGCGCCTGGATGGAGTCATGCTCATCAAGCAGGCCCTGTACGGACTCAAACATCTATAAACCTCTTTCGACTTGTACAAGTCTAGTAACGCGACGGCTAGGGCACGAAGCGGGACGGTGGCGGGACTACCAAGCCGCGCGGGTTTTCCGCCCCGGGAGTGGCATCGGGCCTGCCGGAGCGTGGCGGCTCACGTCCGTCAGGACTGAGCCGCCACGCGAAGGGGCGGGGGCGGAAAACCCGCGCGGCGAACCACGCAAGGCACCGACACCCCGCCCCTGTAACTCAGCTACTTGTCGTTATCCGACTTCGCACCAAGCGTCGTCTTCTGCACCTGCATGAGGAACTCGACGTTGCTCTGGGTTTCCCGGATCTTGTTGGTGAGCAGTTCAAGGCTCTGCTGGGTTTCGAGTCCGGAGAGGACGCGGCGCAGCTTCCACATGATCTTGACTTCTTCGGGGGAGAGCAGGTTCTCTTCGCGGCGGGTGCCGGAGGCGTTGACGTCCACCGCGGGGAAGATGCGCTTGTCGGCCAGCTGGCGGGACAGGCGGAGCTCCATGTTGCCGGTGCCCTTGAACTCTTCGAAGATGACCTCGTCCATCTTGGAACCGGTCTCAACGAGGGCGGTGGCCAGGATGGTGAGCGAGCCGCCGTTTTCGATGTTGCGGGCGGCGCCGAAGAAGCGCTTGGGCGGGTAGAGGGCTGCGGAGTCGACGCCGCCGGACAGGATGCGGCCGGACGCCGGTGCTGCCAGGTTGTAGGCACGGCCCAGGCGGGTCATGGAGTCGAGAAGGACCACCACGTCCATGCCCATTTCCACGAGGCGCTTGGCGCGTTCGATGGAAAGTTCGGCCACGGTGGTGTGGTCGTCGGCGGGACGGTCGAAGGTGGAGGCAATGACCTCGCCCTTGACGGTGCGCTGCATGTCCGTGACTTCTTCGGGGCGTTCGTCAACCAGCACCATCATGAGGTGGACCTCAGGGTTGTTGGTGGTGATTGCGTTGGCAATGGACTGCAGGATGAGCGTCTTGCCGGCCTTGGGCGGGGAGACGATCAGGCCACGCTGGCCCTTGCCGATGGGTGCCACGAGGTCGATGACGCGGGGACCGATCTTCTTGGGATCGGTCTCCAGGCGCAGGCGCTCGGACGGGTAAAGCGGAACGAGCTTGGCGAACTCGACGCGGTCCTTCAGCTCTTCCGGCGTCTTGCCGTTGACGGAGGTGACGCGGACCAGGGCGTTGAACTTCTGGCGGTTGGACTGCTGGCTGCGGTCCTCACCTTCACGGGGTGCACGGATGGCGCCGACTACGGCGTCGCCCTTGCGCAGGTTGTACTTCTTGACCTGGGCCAGGGAGACGTAGACGTCGTTGGGGCCGGGCAGGTAGCCGGAGGTGCGGATGAATGCGTAGTTCTCCAGGACGTCCAGGATGCCGGCAACCGGCAGCAGGACGTCGTCTTCGGTGACCTCGACGTCATCCACGTCAGGGCCCTGGTTGCGGCCGCGGCGGCGGTCGTTGCGGTCGCGGAAGCGGTCGTTGCGCGAGTTGTCCCGGTCCTGGCCGCCGGAGCGGTCGTTCCGGTCGCGGCGGTTGCGGCGGTTGCGGCGGCTTCCGCCGTCTGAATCGTCGTTGTCGCGGTTGTCACGGCCGCCTTCGCGCTGGCCTGCCTCACGGCTGCCTTGGTTGTCGCGGCCGCCGTCGGAATCGCGGTCGCGGCCGCGGGTGCGACCGCCTTCGCGGCGTTCGGTGCGCTGGCCGGCGTCGCCCGCTTCAGTTGCGGGGGCTTCGGTGCGCTGCTCGCCGGAACGCTGTTCCGCGGCCGGCTGCTCTGCCGGGGTTTCCACCGGGGCTTCCTGGACGGAGGCGGCAGCGGCTTCGCTGCGGCGGCGGTTGCGGGTGCGCGGCTGGCGGCGCTCGGCAGCACCTTCCGTTGCCTCGGGTGCTTCCGCAGGAGCGGCCGACGGCGCCTCGACAGTTGCGGGGGCGGGTGCGGCGGTCTCCACGACGGGAGCTTCGGCTGCGGGGGCAACCACCCCATCGCTGACGGCGCGGCGGCTGCGGCCGCGTCCACGGGCACGGGTGCCTTCTGCTGCAGGAGCCTCTGCGGCAGGGGCCTCCGGAGCGGAAGCAGGTGCGGTTGCAGCCGGAGCCACGGTGCTTTCCGGAGCCTTTTCCGCTGACTTTGCGGGGGCCTTGGCGGTGAGGGTCCCTGCGCGATGGGCGGAGATGGCCGAAACCAGGTCCCCCTTGCGCATGCGGGAACCGCCGGAGATACCGAGCTGGCTGGCAAGGGCCTGCAGCTGGGCGAGCTTCAGGCCGGCGAGGCCGCTGCTCTTGGCGGGTGCGGCCGTTGATTCGGCAGCAGAAGTTGTGTGTTCCACAGCTGGTGACAGCTCAGTGGTTTCGGTCACGAAGGATCCTTCCCCCTCGACGGCGTCCAGACTGGGAGCTGGACGCGATGATTTGATCTGGGCTGCAGTTCAGATCTGCAGCCGGGATTGTTCGGCCTTGCCGGTTGGATTTCGGCCAGCAGGGCCGGATACTGATTCACCTTGCGCTGCGCCCATGGCACAACGCCGGGCTGACGGTTCAGGGGCAGTTGGATGCTGCAGATTCCTGCGACAGACCAAGCAGGCGGCACCGGAATACATTCACAGTGGTAGATCAAACAGCAACTGAATGCAGGAGCAGATCAGATAGGCGGAATTACCGCCGGTGCAAGTCCACCTTAGCACCTTCGACGTCCACTGCGAGCTTCAGCACGCGCCAGCCGATGTCCGGCGTGTTCTCTGCCGTAAAGGCCTGGATGAAGGCCAGTGCATCAGCAGCCTGGAGCTCACCGTTGGCCAGGACCAGGACGGTGGGCCCGGCCCCGGAAACCACCGCCGCGTAGCCCGCCCGGCGCAACGCGCCGATCAGGGCTGCGCTGGGCCGCATGGCTTCTGCACGGTAGCTCTGGTGCAGGTAGTCTTCCGTGCCCGGCAGCAGGAATTCAGGCTTTTGCGTGAGCGCATGGATCAGCAGCGCTGCCCGGCCGGAATTCATCGCCGCGGCGTGGTGTCCCACCGATGCGGGCAGCAGGGCGCGGGCAGCTTCAGTGGAGAGTTCGAAATCCGGGACCGCCACGATGGGGATAACGGACCCGGCGACGGTGGCGCTGGTGCTGCTGTACTGCTCACTGTCCTGCCATGACAGCGCCAGTCCGCCGAAAATCGCCGGTGCCACGTTGTCCGGGTGGCCCTCGAGTTCGCTGGTGAGCTGGAGGATCCACTCCTTTCCGCGTTGGCTTTCGGCGGGCACCATGGCGTTGGCGGCCGAAACTGCGGCCACCACGGCGGAAGCAGAGGAACCCAGCCCACGCCCGTGCGGGTTGACGTTCCGGGCGGTCACCTTCAGTCCGCCGTGGCGGTAGCCCAGGCGTTCGAAAGCGGCATCCATGGCGCGTATTACCAGGTGACTGGCGTCCCGCGGCAGGGTATCGGCACCCTCGCCGCTGAGCTCGAACACGAGTTCGTCCGTGTCCAGGCTCTCCACCGTCAGTGTGTCGTGCAGTGCAAGTGCCAGCCCGAGGCTGTCGTAGCCGGGCCCAAGGTTGGCCGTGGTAGCGGGAACGCGGACGGTGACGCGCTGGCCCGGTTCAATCAGTTGCAGTCCGATGGCGGCCTGCGAGGTGGTGTCCAAGGCTATTTTTCTTCCAGTCCCAGCTCAGCAGCAACGGTGACGACGTCGTTCGGAACCTTGACCGGCTGGACGTCGCTGCCGTCTTCGGTACGGAGGGCCCACTGGGGGTCCTTGAGTCCGTGTCCGGTAACGGTGATGACGATCTTCTTTCCGCTTGGAACTTCACCGGCGGCATGCTTCTTGAGCAGGCCTGCCACGCCGGCGGCGGAACCGGGCTCCACGAAGACGCCTTCCTTGGCTGACAGCCAGCGGTGGGCGTTCAGGATCTCTTCATCGGTGACGGCATCGATCAGCCCGCCGGACTCGTCACGGGCGCCCACGGCCCCGTCCCAGGAGGCGGGGTTTCCGATGCGGATAGCGGTGGCGATGGTATCCGGTTCGGTGATGGGGTGGCCCGCAACGAATGGTGCAGCCCCGGCGGCCTGGAAACCCCACATGGCCGGGGTCTTGGTGGACACGGCGGGCAGGGTGCCGGCGGTATCTGACTCGAAGGGCGCGGAGTATTCCTTGTAGCCCTTCCAGTACGCGGTGATGTTGCCGGCGTTCCCGACGGGCAGGACGTGGATGTCGGGTGCGTCGCCCAGGGCGTCCACCACTTCAAAGGCGCCGGTCTTCTGGCCCTGGATGCGGGCAGGGTTGACGGAGTTCACCAGGAAAACGGGGTAGGACTCCCCCAGCTTGCGGGCGATGTCCAGGCAGTTATCGAAGTTGCCGTCCACCTGCAGAAGAGTGGCGCCGTGGGCAATCGCCTGGCTGAGCTTGCCCATGGAGATCTTGCCTTCCGGCACCAGGACGGCGCACTTCAGGCCGGCAGCGGTTGCGTAGGCGGCGGCGGATGCGGACGTATTGCCGGTGGAAGCGCAAACCACTGCCTTGGCTCCTGAAGCGACGGCTGCAGTCATGGCCATGGTCATGCCGCGGTCCTTGAAGGAGCCGGTGGGGTTCATGCCCTCCACCTTGAGGTAGACCTCGGAACCGGTCAGTTCGGAGAGCTTCTGTGCGTGCACCAGGGGGGTGCCGCCCTCGCCCAGGGTGATGACCCTGGTGGACTCCGTCACGGGCAGACGGTCAGCGTATTCGCGGATGACACCGCGCCATTGGTGAGCCACTTAGACTCCTTCTACCCGCAAAACGGATGTAACTGAATTGATGACGTCCAGGCCCTTCACTGCCTCAACGGTGGCTGCAAGGGCAGCCTCTGACGCACGGTGGGTGACGATCCGCAGTTCGGCCGACTCCACCTTGGAGCCGGCGTCGCGGTGGATTGTCTGCCGCATGATCTCAATGGAGACGCCATGCTCTGCGAAGAGCTGGGCGATCTTAGCCAGCACGCCGGGCTGGTCGGCAACGTCCAGGCCGATGTAGTAACTGGTGGTAGCAGCGTCGATAGGCAGTGCGGGGACGTGTCCGGTAGTGGTTTCGGTGCGTCCGGGACCGCCCAGGACCAGGCGCCGCGCTGCTGACACGAGGTCGCCCAGGACAGCGGAGGCGGTGGGGGTTCCGCCGGCACCCTGTCCGTAGAACATCAGCTCACCGGCGTTCTCGGCCTCGATGAATACCGCGTTGAAGGCACCGCGGACGGCGGCCAGCGGGTGTTCGCGCGGCAGGAGCGTGGGGTGCACGCGGACCGACACACCTTCCTTGCCGTCTGCATCAACGAGTTTTTCCGCGATGGCCAGCAGCTTGATGACGAAGCCGGCGTCCTTGGCCGCGGCAATGTCGGAGGCGCTGACGGAAGTGATGCCTTCGCAGTGGACATCGTCCAGGGAGAAGCGGGTGTGGAAGGACAGCGAGGCGAGGATCGCGGCCTTCGCGGCGGCGTCGTGGCCTTCGACGTCGGCGGTGGGGTCAGCCTCCGCGTAGCCAAGCCGCTGGGCTTCGGCGAGGGCGTCGGCGAATTGCGCGCCGGTGGTGTCCATCTGGTCAAGGATGAAGTTGGTGGTGCCGTTGACGATGCCCAGGACCCGGGTGATCCGGTCGCCGGAGAGGCTGTCGCGGATGGGCCGGAGGATGGGGATGGCTCCGGCGACGGCGGCCTCGTAGGAAAGCTGGACGCCTGCTTTGTCGGCCTCTTCGTAGAGCGTGGGGCCGTCCTGGGCCAGGAGCGCCTTGTTGCCGGTGACCACGCAGGCGCCGTTGCGCAGAGCGGACAGGATCAGCGTGCGGGCAGGTTCGATGCCGCCCATCAGCTCGATGACCAGGTCTGCGTCCTTGACCAGGGTGTCGGCGTCAGTGGTGAAGAGCTCCTGGGGCAGGTCCACGTCGCGGGGGGCGTTGACGTTGCGCACGGCAATCCCGCTGAGCTGCAACCGGGCCCCGGTGCGGGCGGCAAGGGCATCGGCGTCCTCAATCAGGATCCGCGCAACCTGGGCCCCCACGTTGCCACAGCCCAGCAGGGCTACTTTCAGCGTTCGCATTTCCGTCATTCAGGCTCCCATGTCGCGGCTCAGCAAATCTTCTTCGGTTTCCCCGCGGACAATCAGCCGGGCAGATCCGTCGCGCACCGCGACAACGCCCGGCCGGGCCAGATAGTTGTAGTTGCTCGAAAGGGCCCAGCAGTAGGCGCCGGTTCCCGGGACAGCAAGCAGATCACCGGCTGCCACGTCCTCGGGCAGATATACATCTCTAACAACTATGTCGCCGCTCTCGCAATGTTTGCCCACCACGCGGGACAGCTGCGGGGCCGCGCCGGACGCGCGGGAAGCCAGGACAGCCGAATAATCCGCGTCGTACAGCACCGGACGGGCGTTGTCGCTCATGCCGCCGTCCACCGAAACATAGCGGCGGGGATACGTAACGTTGTTGCCCGCGTCACCGTCGCCGGAAGCCTCGGGAGCGTCCACGCGGACGGTCTTCAGCGTGCCGACTTCGTACAGCGTGAACGTGGTGCTGCCCACGATGGCGCGTCCGGGCTCTATGGAGATGCGCGGCGCGTCGATGCCAAGCTCCGCGCAGGTGGAACGCACGACGGCGGCCATCGCGTTGGCGATCTCGGCTGCGGGGCGGGGCGTGTCCACCGGGGTGTAGGCGATGCCGTAGCCGCCGCCGAGGTCCAGTTCCGGCATGGTGATGGAGTACTTTTCCTGCATGGCGGCCAGGAAGCGCAGCAGCTTCTCGGCGGCCATGGCGAAGCCGTCCGGCTCGAATATCTGTGAGCCGATGTGGCAGTGCAGGCCCAGCAACTCGATGCCGGGGTGCGCCGCTGCCGCTGCCACCGCTTCCTCGGCGGCGGAGACACCGGCTTCGTCCGTGGTGTCGGCGGCCATGGAGAGGCCGAACTTCTGGTCCTCGTGGGCGGTGGCGATGAATTCGTGCGTGTGGGCGTGGACGCCGGGGGTGAGCCGCAGCATGACCTTCGCCTGCTCACCGCGGGCCTGCGCCAGGGCGCCGACGCGGTCCAGTTCAGCCAGGCTGTCCACCACGATCCGGCCCAGCTTCATGTCCAGCGCGCGGTTCAGTTCGGCGTCGGACTTGTTGTTGCCGTGCAGGGCCACCCGCTCCCCCGGAATGCCGGCGCGTTCGGCCACGGCCAGCTCGCCGCCGGACGCGGTGTCCAGGCGCAGGCCTTCCTCTTCCACCCACTTCACCACTGCGGTGCACAGGAAGGATTTCCCGGCGTAGTAGACGTCCACGCCGCCGCAGATATCGGCGAAGGCGGCGTCGAAAGAGTCCTTGAAGGCGCGGGCACGGGAACGGAAGTCGGCCTCGTCCATGACGAACAGGGGCGTGCCGAACTGCTCCTTGAGTGCCTGCACGTCCATGCCGCCGACGGTCAGGGCACCGGAGTGATCGCGGGCCACGCTGCCGGCCCACATGGGCTGGTGCAGTTCATTCAGGTCTGCCGGGACCTGCAGCCATTCCGGGGCAAGCGGGGAGGCGGCAGTGCTTGGGGATACTGGCATGGTGCTTACATCCGTTCCGGCGCGGACACGCCAAGCAAGTCAAGGCCGTTGGCCAGTACCTGGCTGGTGGCGTCGTTGAGCCACAGCCGGGTGCGGTTGAGGTCGGTGACGGGTTCTTCACCCATGGGGGCGATCCGGCACGCGTCATACCAGCGGTGGTATGCACCGGCAATGGCCTCGAGGTGCCGTGCCACCCGGTGGGGTTCGCGCAGTTCCGCGGCCTTGGCCACAATCGACGGGTAGCTGCCCAGGTGGGACAGCAGTTCGTTCTCGGTTGCGTGGTCCAGGAGTGCAGCGTCGAAGCTGTCCTGGCCGTCCACCTGCCGTTCGACGCCGGCAGCCACGGCGTTGCGGGCTGCGCCGCGCGAGCGGGCGTGGGCGTACTGGACGTAGAACACCGGGTTCTCGTTGCTGTGCTTTTTCAGCAGTTCCGGATCGAGCGTCAACGGCGAATCAGCGGGGAACCGGGCCAGCGAGTAGCGCACCGCGTCCTTGCCAAGCCAGTTGATCAGGTCCTTGAGCTCGATGATGTTGCCGGCCCGCTTGGACAGCTTGGCGCCGTTGACGGACACCAGCTGGCCGATGAGCACCTCGATGTTGACTTCGGGATCGTCGCCGGCGGCGGCAGCGATGGCCTTCAGCCGGTTGATGTAGCCGTGGTGGTCGGCACCCAGGAGGTAGATCTTTTCCGTAAACCCGCGGTCCTTCTTGGACAGGTAGTAGGCGGCGTCGGCGGCGAAGTAGGTGGGCTCGCCGTTGGCGCGGATCATCACGCGGTCCTTGTCATCGCCAAAGTCCGTGGTCCGCAGCCAGACCGCCCCGCCGTCGTCGAACACGTGGCCCTGTTCTCGCAGGCGCGCCACGGCACTTTCGATGGCGCCGGCGTCGTGCAGCTCCTGCTCGGAAAAGAAGACGTCGAACGCAACGCCGAAGTCTGCCAGGGTGGCCTTGATGTCCTTCATCTGGGCTTCGTAGGCGGCGGCGCGGATCACCGGCAGGGCGGCAACCTCGGTGAGTTCCCGGATGTCCGGATGCGCCGAAAGTACCTCATGCCCCAGGTCGGCGATGTACTGCCCGGGGTAGCCGCCGTCGGGCACGGGAAGGCCGTGCAGCCGGGAGTACACGGAGTTGGCGAAGGTGTTCATCTGCGAGCCGGCGTCGTTGATGTAGTACTCGGCCGTGACGTCGGCGCCGGAAGCACGCAGCACGCGGGCAATCGAGTCGCCCAGTGCGGCCCAGCGGGTGTGCCCGATGTGCAGCGGACCGGTGGGGTTGGCGGAGACGAACTCCATGTTGACCGTGTGCCCGGCGAGCGCGGTGTTGGTGCCGTAATCCGTGCCCGCCTCAACAATGGCTTTGGCGAGGGCACCGGCGGCTGCGGCGTCCACGGTGATGTTCAGGAAGCCCGGGCCGGCGATGTCAACGGCAGAAACACCGTCGATGGCCTTGAGGCGGCTGCTGAGGATGGAGGCGAACTCGCGCGGGTTGGTGCCTGCCTGCTTGGCGAGCTGCAGGGCAATGTTGGTGGCCCAGTCCCCGTGCTCCCGGTTCTTGGGTCGCTCCACGCGCACGTCGGCCGGAATAGCTGACACAGCAAGGGCAATATCGCCGGCGGCGACGGCGTCCTTGAGGCAGGCGGATATGGCGAGGGAAAGTTCTTCGGGAGTCACCCCTCTAGCGTACCGGGGGCCAGTGACAGCAAAGAATTTGGCGGCAGCGGCCCGGCCCGGCGTCACGGAAGGGAGTGAGCCCCGCCATACGGTGAACCATTCGCGTGCATCCGGCGTTGACTAATCCGTAGCCACTGCCGCACGGCATCCCTCATCCGGTACCGCCCCGAAAGTGAAATGAGAGCCTTCATGAGACCCTCCAGCCCTAAGAGCCTTTCCCTGTCAAAGGATGCCTTCCGCAACGGTCTCTTTGCCGGTATTGCCGGCCTGTCGCTGGCGGGGACCGTGGCCGGCTGCGCACCGTCATCCGCCGACAACACACCCGGCACCGCAGGTGCCCCACCGGCCCCCTCTGCGGGATCTTCCTCGCTGGCCGCCAGCGGCACCGGTTACAAGGACGGCACCTACAGCGCCGACGGGAACTACGTCTCGCCCAACGGCACCGAAACCGTGGGTGTCCAGCTGACCCTTGCCGCGGGAAAGGTTTCGGATGTGCAGATCACCCAACACCCGTCCAATCCGAACACCCGCAAGTTCCAGGGCCAGTTTGCCGGTGGTATCGCAGCCCAGGTGGTGGGCAGGAACATCGATGAACTGAACGTTTCGAAGGTTGCCGGTTCCTCGCTGACCAGCGGTGGCTTCAACCAGGCGGTGGCGAAGATCAAGTCCGAGGCACGGTAGGCGGTGCCCGTGTCGGACTGGGAGGAGTTTTCATTCCAGGGGATCGGCACTGACTGGGCAGTCAGCACTCCCCTGCCGTTGCCGGCGCCCCTGCGCACGCACCTGCTGGACCGGGTTGAGAAGTTCGACGGCGACTGGTCACGTTTCCGCTCCGACTCGCTGGTCGCAGAACTTGCAAGGGAGCCGGGGCGCTACGAATTTCCGGACGAGGCCGCCCCGCTTGGCGAGCTGTATCGGCTGCTCTACCGGATCACCGGCGGGGCCATGACGCCCTTGATTGGCGGCAGCCTTGAGCGCCTGGGCTACGACGCAGCGTATTCGCTCCAACCGGCCGGGCCGCCGCTCCCGGCGCCGGAGTGGGAGTCGGCCCTTGCCTGGTCCGGGACAGTAGTGGCGGCCGGCGCCCCCGTGGTGCTGGACATCGGCGCCGCCGGCAAGGGCCTGCTGGTGGATCTGGTCGCGGCGGAACTGGAGGCCGCCGGCGTGGGCGGATTCGTCATCGATGCCAGCGGGGACCTCCTGGTCCGCGGGGCAGGACCCGTCAGCGTGGCGCTTGAACATCCCTACAACCCGGAGCAGGCAATCGGCATTATCCACCTGGACGGCCGGGCCCTGTGTGCCTCCGCTGCCAACCGCCGTGCCTGGGGCGACGGACTTCACCATGTGCTGGACGGAACCACCGGGCAGCCGGTGCGGACCGCCGTCGCCACCTGGACGCTGGCAGACACCGCCATGGTGGCCGATGCGCTGGCCACGGCGCTTTTCTTCGTTCCCGGCGCCACGCTTCAGGAAACGTTCGATTTCTCGTGGTTGACCGTCTTTTCGAATGGCAGCGCCGCCTATTCCGCCGAGTTCGAAGGGACGCTGTTCACATGAGCCCCGTGGAGACGCCAAGAACCCGCCTGGTCCGCCCGCTGGCGGGGCGCATGGAAACCGTCGTTGGCAGGTTCACCATGTACCGGCTTGTCCTGCTGGCCCTGGCGGCCCTTGCCGCTTACAGCCTGCTGCTCAATGTGTTGGGCTGGCTGACGTTCGGCATCCCGGAAATGCTGGCGCACCTGGCGTTATGCCTGGCCCTGACCTATGCCTCAAACCGTGCCCTTGCGGCGCTCTTCCGGGTCAAGCCCCACACCGAGTCCTCGCTCATCACCGGGCTGCTGCTTTATTTCCTTTTCTGGCCGCCCCTGCAACCCATGGACCTGGCAGGGGTGGCGCTGGCATGCCTCCTTGCGTCCGCGTCCAAGTACGCGTTGGCTTGGCGTGGACGGCATATCTTCAACCCGGCTGCGGCGGGCGCCTTTATTACCGGGCTTACCGGTTTGAACATCGCCACATGGTGGGCAGCGACACCGGCCATGCTGTGGCTGCTGGTCCCCGCCGTGCTGCTGGTGGTCTACCGGATGCGGAAGGCCCTGATGGCGTCGGTGTTCACCGTGGTGGCAACGGCCATCACTACCCTGGTACTGGTTCGGGCGGGAATGCCGGCCGCGGCCGGCATCTGGCAGGCCCTGGCCCAGCGGCCGGTGCTCTTTTTTGTGGGATTCATGCTCACCGAGCCCCTGACATTGCCGCCGCGGGGGCTGGCAGCAACTGGCCCTCGCAACGGTGGTGGGCGTGCTCTTTGCGGTCCCCTGGAACCTGGGAATCTTTGCCAACTCACCGGAGGCGGCGCTGCTGGCGGGCAACCTGCTGGCCTTCCTGGCGGGCCAGCGCGGAGCCGTGAAGCTCCGGTTCGCCGGCGCCCGCCCGCTGACGCCCGCCACCACCGAGTTCTCCTTTGAACCTGCCCGCCCGGTGCGCTTCCTTCCCGGGCAGTACATGGAGCTGGACCTTCCGCAGGCCAAGCCGGACGGAAAAGGACGACGCCGGGTGTTCAGCCTTGCGGGCGGCCCCGGCGAGCGCCTGGTGAAGTTCGGCGTGCGGACGGATGGTCCATTGTCCGCCGCTAAGGCGGCCCTCCTGGCGCTGCGGCCGGGTGACGAGCTGTCGGCCACAGCCGTGGGCGGGGAGTTCGTCCTGCCGCGAGACCCGCGCCGGCCGGTGCTTCTGATTGCGGCGGGAATCGGCATCACACCGTTCGTTTCGTATCTGGCCTCGGGCGCCCTCCGGGAACGGGACGCGGTTCTCCTGGTCCTGGCCAGGAGCGCCGATGAGTTGGCCTACGCGGAGGAATTGCGGAGGTCCGGTGTGCAGGTGCTGGTGCGGCTTGCAGACGGGTCCGTGCCGCCGTCGGGCTTGGCCTCTGCCGCCGGGCGTCCCCCTGGCGTCCGAAGCTTCGGTGCGGACGGCCGGCTGGACGGACCGGACGGCCGGCTGGACGGACCGGACGGCCGGCTGGACGGACCGGCCCTGGCAGCTCTCGTTCCAGACATCTCCCGGCGGGACGTTTACGTCTCCGGCTCTCCGGCAAGCGTTGCGGCACTCCGCCGTGCAGCGAAGCGTTCCGGGGCGCGCCGGGTGCGGACGGACTCCTTTTCGGGCTACTGACGCTGCTTCCCCGCCCTTCCGGGGCCGGCTCCGGTGGCGGTTTTCCCTTGCGGGCCACCTTCCTGCTAAGCTCTAGGACGTCCCGCCGGGAACGGCAGGATATCCGGATTGCCCTCGTAGCTCAGGGGATAGAGCGTCTGCCTCCGGAGCAGAAGGCCGTAGGTTCGAATCCTACCGAGGGCACCAAGAACCCCGCCGCTTCATTGAAGCGGCGGGGTTTTCGTTTGTTGTCCGGGACCAGCTGTCAGAAACGCAGCGCTGCCTCGTCCATCGTGGCCAGGGTGAGCACGGCTTCCTCCACCGTTTCGTGGTCCTCCAGCTCACGCTCGATCCGCCGCAGGACCACCGCGACCTCGTGCTCCGGATGGTCCCCCTGGAGATCCACGGCCGCGACGAGGTACAGCTTGCGCGGGCCCACGAATTCCAAATGAAGATAGGTGAGCCGGGCGATGTCCTGGTGCTCCAGTACCCGGCGGGCCATGGACCGCTCAATATCAGGTGTGACGCCCTGCCCCACCAGGAAGCGCCGGTTGCGGTCGATCAGGATGACGGCGACGACGGCGAGCAGCACGCCCACGGCGATCGAACCGATTGCATCCGGCAACGGGGACCCGGTGACCTGGTGCAGGAACACGCCCACGAACGCCACGACGAGGCCGATCAACGCCGCCGCGTCCTCGGCGAAGACTGCCCTCAGGGTGGGATCAGAACTGATGAGGACCTGTTCAAGGGTGTGCCGTTCCAGTTCATGCGCCGCTTTCCGGGTCTGCCTGAAAGCCTGCGCGAATGAAATCCCTTCCAGGACAAAGGCCACGCCCAGGACCACGTAGGCCACCACGAAGTCCGATGCGGGTTCCGGCTCAATAATCTGCTGGACGCCGTGCATAATCGACACCACCGCGCCGGCGGTGAACAGACCGAAAGCGGCAAACATCGACCAGACATAGGCTTCCCGGCCGTAACCCATGGGATGGCTCTTGTCCCGAGGGCGGGCAGACCGGCGCTCAGCAAGGAACAGGAAGACCTGGTTACCGGTGTCTGCCCAGGAGTGTGCCGCCTCCGCGGCCATCGAGGCTGAACCGGAGAGGACAGCCGCCACCGACTTCGCCGCGGCCACCAGCGTGTTCGCCGCAAAGGCGACGATGACCGTCAGCAGCGTTGAGCCGGATTTTTTTCGCTTTTCGGTTTCAGCCATGCGCCTACCGTACCCACCAGGACAGGTATCAGTACCCGGGAGGGTGCACAATTCCCGAAGCGGGGTCCCGACGATTGTCAGTGGCCCCTCATAGGCTGAAACCACCTAGCTGAGGGAGTACGCCATGCACGTTCAGTTCTGTTCCATCGTTCCGCCCTACCTGCTGCGGCGGCTCGCGCAGCAGGATGCGCCCGGATTCTCATCGGCGGCAAGCGCCGCCAGGAACGCCCTGGGCCACGTCCAGTCGTTCCAGGCCGCCCGTGCACAGGCCGTGCCGGTCCTCCCGCCGGGCCTGCGCCAGGTAAAACCGGGGCCCGTCAACCGCACCATCTACGATGCCGGCGGCGAGGAGGCGCTGCCGGGCAGGCTGGTGCGCGACGAAGGCGGGCAAGCCACCGGCGATGCCGCCGCGGATGAAGCCTACGACGGGCTGGGGCACACCCACCGCCTCTACGCCGACGCCTTCGGACGGGATTCGGTTGACGGGCGCGGGCTGAAGCTGGACGCAACCGTGCACTTCGGCAAGCTTTACGACAACGCTTTCTGGAACGGCAGCCAAATGGTGTTCGGCGATGGTGACGGGGACGTCTTCCAGCGCTTCACAAAGTCGGTCAGCGTCATCGGACACGAACTGGCACACGGGGTAACCCAGTACTCGGCCGGACTTGCCTACCGGAACCAGGCCGGAGCCCTGAACGAATCGATGTCTGACGTCTTCGGCGCGCTCGTGGAGCAATTTGTGAAGAACCAGTCCGCTGCAGAGGCAAGCTGGCTGATCGGCGAAGGCCTGTTCACGCCCAAGGTCCAGGGGCTCGCTTTGCGGTCCATGAAGGCCCCCGGAACTGCTTACGACGACGACGTGCTGGGCAAGGACCCGCAGCCCGATTCCATGGACTCCTATGTCCGGACCAGCGCCGACAACGGCGGTGTCCACATCAACTCGGGCATCCCCAACCGTGCCTTTTACCTCGTGGCGGATGCCCTGGGCGGCTACGCCTGGGAGGCGCCGGGCAGGATCTGGTACGAAACCCTGACCAACGGCTCGTTGCCGGCCGCAGCCACCTTCACGGTCTTTGCACGCGCCACGGCGCGAGCCGCCGCCGATCTTTTCGGCGCCGACTCGCCGGAGCATGACGCCGTAGGGGCCGCGTGGGAAACTGTAAAGGTCAAGGTTTAACCACTGCCCTGCTGCCCGCCCATGGCCGCGGGGCCAATTGGAAGCCCAGGGGCCAGGCCATGAAGATCAAGGTGGAGCGCACCGGCGGGATCGCGGCGATGACAAGGGTGTGGATGGTTGACGCCCGGACAGACAGCGACCTGAGCCAATGGCAGCCCATTCTGGAGGCCTGCCCGTGGGATGCTGTTCCCAGCACCCGGCGGGCAGCGGCCGCCGCCTTCGAGGCGCCGCAGCCGGACCGCTTCATCTACTCCATTACGGCGGGGCAGCGGAGGGCTGCCCTCCCCGAACAGGCCCTCACGGGCCCGTGGCGCGTCCTGGTGGACACCGCACGGGCTGCCTCCGAACAATCTGCCGGTGCGTTCCGTCCCGGGCCGGACGACGATGCGGAGGCCGACGGCCCAGGCTGAAGGGCGGGCTGCAGGCAGACGCCGCATAAAGCCCCCTTGGTGACGGCAGTAGACTGTCTGCAGCCATGACTTTTCATATCTCCTATCCCGCCGAGCTGCCGGTTTCCGAGCGCCGCGAGGACCTGATGGCCGCCATCGCCGCCAACCAGGTGACCATCATCGCCGGCGAGACCGGCTCCGGAAAGACCACCCAGATCCCCAAGATGTGCCTGGAACTGGGCCTGGGCGAAAAGGGCCTTATCGGGCACACCCAGCCCCGGCGGCTGGCCGCCCGGACGGTGGCCGAGCGCATCGCGGAGGAGCTCGGCGTCGAGATCGGCCAGGAGATCGGCTTCCAGGTCCGGTTCACGGGCGAGGTCAGCAAGGCGACCAAGGTCAAACTGATGACCGACGGCATCCTGCTCGCCGAGATCCAGCGGGACAGGCTGCTGCGCAAGTACAGCACCATCATCATTGACGAAGCGCACGAACGCAGCCTCAACATCGACTTCATCCTGGGCTACCTCAAGCGGATCCTGCCGCAGCGGCCGGACCTGAAAGTCATCATCACCTCGGCCACCATCGATCCGGAACGGTTCGCCAACCACTTCGGCACCTCCGCAAATCCGGCACCCATCATCGAAGTCTCCGGCCGGACCTACCCCGTGGAAATCCGCTACCGCCCCCTCACGCAGCCGGCCGCGGACGATGAGGACGCCTCGGACGATGAACTCGAAGAGGCCCGCGACCCCCTGGATGCCGTTTGCGACGCCGTGGACGAGCTGGCAACCGAAGCGCCCGGGGACATCCTGGTTTTCTTCTCGGGCGAGCGCGAAATCCGCGACGCCGCGGAAGCGTTGCAGGCCCGCATCCAGTCCAACCGCCGGCTGGCCAACACCGAGATCCTCCCCTTGTTCGCCCGGCTGAGCCTGCAGGAGCAGCACAAGGTGTTCCACCCCGGTACTAAGCGCAGGATCGTGCTGGCCACCAACGTGGCGGAAACCTCCCTAACTGTGCCGGGCATCAAGTACGTCGTCGATACCGGTACGGCGCGCATCTCGCGGTATTCGCACCGCACCAAGGTCCAGCGCCTGCCCATTGAACGCGTCTCCCAGGCATCGGCCAACCAGCGCTCAGGCCGCTGCGGCCGCGTGTCCGACGGCATCGCCATCCGGCTGTATTCGGAGGAGGACTTCGAGTCCCGGCCCCGGTTCACGGATCCGGAAATCCTGCGCACCAACCTCGCCGCCGTCATCCTCCAGATGACGGCGATGGGCGTGGCGAAAGGCCCCAAGGACGTCGAGGAATTCCCCTTCGTCGAACCGCCGGAAACCCGCGCCATCAACGACGGCGTCACCCTCCTTCGCGAGCTGGGCGCCCTGGCTCCGCCACGCCCGCAGGGCAAAGGCGGCAGGACTGAAGCAGCCGAGGACCGGGGCGGACAAAAGGGTGGGGGCCTCACCGCCGTCGGACAGAAACTCGCCCAGCTGCCCGTGGATCCCCGCCTGGGCCGGATGATCGTGGAAGCCGGGAAACGTGGCTGCGTCCGGGAAGTGATGGTCCTGGCTGCCGCGCTCACCATCCAGGACCCGCGCGAACGGCCCACGGACAAGCAACAGCTGGCCGCGGAAAAGCACAACCGCTTCCGCGATGAGAATTCAGACTTCACCGGCTACCTCAACCTCTGGAACTACCTGCAGGAGAAGCAGCAGGAACTGTCGTCGTCAGCCTTCCGCAGGTTGTGCCGCGCCGAATTCATCAACTACCTGCGCGTGCGGGAGTGGCAGGACCTCTTTACCCAACTGCGCCAGCTCGCCCGGCCGCTGGGCATCACGCTGGACAACAAGAGGCTGGCCGATCCCGTGGGCAACCATGACGGCATCCATATCAGCCTGCTCTCCGGGCTCCTGAGCCATATCGGCATCCTGGATGAACGCAAGCGCGAATACGCCGGCGCCCGGGGCAGCCGGTTCGCCATCTTCCCGGGTTCCTCGCTGTTCAAGAAATCCCCCACGTTCGTCATGGCCGCGGAGCTGGTGGAAACCAGCAGGCTCTGGGCCCGGGTGGCCGCAAAGTTCGATCCCCTGTGGGCCGAACAGGTGGCTCCGGACCTGGTCAAGCGCAGCTACAGCGAACCGCACTGGTCCACCAAACAGGGCGCCGTGATGGCCTACGAAAAGGTCACCCTTTACGGCGTGCCGATCATCGCGCAGCGGCGCATCAATTACGGCCGGGTGGATCCGGTGGTGGCCAGGGAACTGTTCATCCGGCATGCCCTGGTGGAAGGCGACTGGCGCACCCACCACAAGTTCTTCCACCGCAACCGGGCCCTCCTGCACGAGGTGGAGGAACTCGAGGCCCGCATGCGCCGCCGCGACCTGCTGGTGGATGACGAGACGCTGTTCGAGTTCTATGACGCCAGGATCGGACCCGATGTGGTCTCCGAGCGCCACTTCGACAAGTGGTGGAAGGATGCCCGCAGGGAGCACCCGGACCTCCTGGATTACGACAAATCGCTGCTCCTGAGCGACGACGCCGACGACCTGGACGAGTCCGCGTACCCGAAAACCTGGCTGCACAAGGGTTTCGAGCTCCCGCTGACGTATGAATTCCATCCCGTGGCGCCGGGCTCCGCCCCCGACCCGTCCGACGGTGTCACCGCCGAAGTGCCGGTGCTGTTCCTGAACCAACTCGACGACGCGCCGTTCCGGTGGCTGATTCCGGGCCAGCGGGTAGAGCTGGTGACCGCCCTGATCAAGTCGCTGCCCAAACAGGTCCGGAAGAACTTCGTTCCCGCCCCCGATGTCGCCCGGCAGGCGGTGGCCCTCCTCGAATCAGACTTTGATCCGGCCAGGGACGAGCTGGAACCGTCGCTGGAACTTGCGCTGCGGCGGATCCGCGGCGCCATCATCCCGCCCGGCTCCTGGAACTGGGACGCCGTGCCCCCGCACCTGCGGGTGAGTTTCAAAGTGGTGGACAGCAAGGGCAAAGTCCTGGGCGAAGGCAAGGACCTTGCGGAACTGCAGGAGCGGCTTGCCCCCGCCACCCGCCGGGCCATCGCCGAATCGCTCGGCGCCACCCCGGCCTCCGCAGCTGCCGGCACGTCCAAGCGGCGCAACGGCAAGGTGTCCGACGGCGGGCCGGCCGCACGCCAGCAGCCCGCCGGGGTGCCGGGAGCCGCTGCCGGGGCCGGATTCGTGGAGCAGGATGGTCTGACGGAGTGGGTTGTCGGCACCATCGAGCGCCAGGTGAGCAGCATGGTCAAGGGCCACACTGTCACCGGTTATCCGGCGCTGGTGGACCAGGGCACCGCGGTGTCACTGCGCGTGTTCCAAACCGCCGAGGAACAGCTCGAAGCGATGCGGGGCGGGGTGATCCGGCTCCTGGCGCTGCGCGTTCCGGCCCCTGACCGGTACGTCCTGGAGCACCTGAGCAACACCGAGAAGCTCACCTTCAGCCAGAACCCGCATGGTTCGGTGTCCGCCCTCATCGCAGACTGCGCGCTGGCGGCCATCGACAAGCTCATGCCCGCGGAACTTCCCTGGGACCGCAAAGCGTTCGATGCGTTGTATGAGGTGGTGCGCGCCGAGCTCATCGACACGGTCTTTTCGGTCACTGCCGTCGTCGAGCGCATCCTGTCCAGTACCCGGCGGATCGAGAAGCAACTCAAGGGCACCACCAGCCTGGCCCTGATCAGCGCACTGAACGACATCAAAAGCCAACTGGAGCAGCTGGTGTATCCCGGCTTTGTAGCACGGACGGGCTACGCCCAGTTGAGCCAGCTGCCGCGCTACCTGGCCGCGATCGAGAAGCGGCTGGAGCGCCTCCCCGGAAACGTGCAGCGGGATGCCTTGAACATGGCGGTGGTACAGCGGCTTGAGGATGATTACGACGACGCCGTGTCGGCGTTGCTGCCGGGGCGGGGTGCCGGACGGGAGTTAACCCAGGTGCGCTGGATGATCGAGGAACTTCGGGTGAGCCTGTTTGCCGTCGAACTCGGCACGGCCTATTCCGTTTCCGAGAAACGTATCCGCACCGTACTCAACAAGGCCCTGGCACCCGCCTAGCAGCGGCACCTACGAGAGGAACACATGAAGCTCACGCTTGCCCAAGGACCTGCAGGGACAGAGATCGCCGGGCTCGGCCATGCCCAGCCGGCGCGCATCATGGACAACCATGAGCTCGAAGGCATGATGGACACGAGCGACGAGTGGATCCGCCAGCGCACCGGCATCGTCACCAGGCACATCGTCGATGAGCAGGAAACGGTAGTGGACCTCGCCATCTCCGCCGCCCGGATGGCCTTGGCCGATTCGGCGCTTGCGGCCACGGACATCGACCTCGTGGTGGTGGCCACCACCACGGCGGCCGAGCGTACCCCCAACACTGCCGGCCGCGTGGCCCAGGCGCTCGGCCTGGGCGCGGATGGCCGGGGACCGGCAATCATGGATGTCAACACCGCGTGTTCAGGCTTCGAGTATGCCCTCGGCGTGGCCGACCAGGCGATCCGCAGCGGAAGCGCCTCCCACGCGATCGTTGTCGGCGCCGAGACCCTTTCGGCAGTCACGGACTGGACGGACCGCGCGACGGCGGTACTCACCGCAGACGGTGCCGGGGCCGCCGTCGTGCGCCCGTCCGAAACGCCCCGCATCGGCCCGGTGGTCTGGGGTTCGGAGGGCGGCATGGCTGATGCTGTCACCATCTCCCCGCCCTCGGGCCGCTTTTCACAAAACGGCCGTGAAGTGCTGCGGTGGGCCCTCACCAAGGCGCCGGAGCGCGCCCGTGAAATCGTAGCCCGCGCCGGGCTGGGGCTGGACGACATCCAGGTCCTCGCCGCCCACCAGGCCAACCTGCGCATCATCGAGCCGCTCGCGGAAGCCCTGGGCCTGACCGACCGGATCGTCATCACCGACATCACCGAGTCGGGAAACACTTCCGCGGCCAGCGTGCCCCTCGGTTTGAGCAAGTGGTGGCACGCGGGGAAGATCCCGGCAGACGTCCCCGCGCTGTTGTTCGGGTTCGGCGGCGGCTTCACTTACGCGGGCATGGTGGCCATGACGCCGCGCATGCACTAAGACTCCAAGCGCCGGCGGCGCCCGTGCCCGCCGCAGCAGCAGCGGGCACGGAACTGGTCAGGACGCCGGAACGAACTCCCCGTAGCCGGCTGCGCGCAGCCCGTCACGCAGCTTCTCCGCGTTGGCGTCCAGGACCTCAGGATCCGGGTTCTGGTCCGCGGATCCGAAGTCGAAGTCGGCCATGCTGCGCGATGGCCAAACGTGCACGTGCAGGTGGTTGATCTCGTAGCCCGCCACGATCAGGCCTGCACGCCGGGCCCCGAAGATATCCACTTGCACGGCCCCGATACGCCGTGCCACTTCCATGACTTTGGCGAGGGTCTCCGGCGGGGCGTCCGTCCAGCGGTCCACTTCCTCGGTGGGAACCACCAGTGTATGGCCGTCGGCGAGCGGGCCCGTGGTCAGGAAGGCCGACACATCGTCCTCGCGCCAAACGAACCGGCCGGGAATCTCGCCCTTCAGGATCTTCGTGAACAGCGTGCTCATGCGTTTGCCTCCTCGGCGGCTGCCTGCAGCGTGCTGGTATCCAGCACGAACCGGTACTTTACGTCTCCAGCGACCATCCGGTCGTAGGCATCATTCAGCTGGCCGGCGGACACCATCTCGATATCGGCCACCACGCCGTGCTCCGCACAGAAATCCAGCATCTCCTGGGTTTCGGCGATGCCGCCGATCAGTGATCCCGCGTAGGCAATCCGGCGGCGGATCAGGGAGCCCGGGTTGACCGGCGGCATGGCTTCCGACGGCAGGCCCAGCTGGAACAAGGCGCCGTCCACGCGCAGCGTACGGAAGAACGGGTTCAGGTCGTGCGGGGCGGCAACGGTGTCGATGATGAGGTCGATGGTGCGGTCCGCGGCAGCCATGGCGGCCTCGTCCCGCGACAGGACCACTTCGTCGGCCCCCAGCTCCAACGCTGCAGCAACCTTGGACTCCGAGGTGGTGAAGACCACCACCTTTGCGCCCATGGCCTTGGCCAGCTTGACCGCCATGTGCCCCAGTCCCCCAAGGCCCACGACGCCCACCACGTCCCCGTCCTCGACCTCGAAGTGCCGCAGCGGCGAGAACGTGGTGACACCGGCACACAGCAGGGGTGCGACGGCGGCCGGGTCCAGTGAGTCGGGTACGTGGAGGACATAGCGCCGATCCACCACGATCGACGAGGAATAGCCGCCCTGGGTGATGGCGCCGCCGTTCCTGCGGTCCTTTGCCCCGTAAGTGCCGGTCATACCCTTTTCGCAGTACTGCTCCAGGCCGTCCAGGCAGCTGTCACACTCGCGGCAGGAGTCAACCATGCAGCCGACGCCCACCCTGTCACCGACGGCGAAGTCGGTGACGTCTGACCCGATCCTCCTGACCGTTCCCACAATTTCGTGGCCTGGCACCAGGGGGTAGGTCTGGCCGCCCCACTCCCCACGGGTGGCGTGCACGTCCGAGTGGCACAGACCGCAAAACTCGATGGCGATTTCGACGTCGTCCGGTTTGGGCGCGCGCCGGGCCACCGTCAGCGGTACCAGCCCGCTGCCTCCGGACACGGCACCGTAGGCCGCGGCGAGCACACCGGCTTCGGCTGCGGCCCCGTCTTCAGGGGTGGGGGCGATTTCAGGGGCCGGGACAATAGGGGTGGCAAGGGGCGGTGGTACGGGGCGTCCTGGTGTCATAGTGCGACGCTACCCCCGCTTCCCGCGGAGTTTCCAGCCGGGCCCCCAACGTCGCCGGCATCAAGCCCGCCACCGCCGGGCTCCGGGCCGACGGCCACCGGCAGTTCAGGGCGGTTGGACCACTCCGAGAAAGAGCCTGGATACAACACGGCCCGGAACCCGGCAAGCTCCAATGCGGCAGCCTCATGGGCTGCCGTAACGCCGGATCCGCAGTAGACCGCCACCGGCGTTCCGTCCCGGACACCCAGGTCTTCAAACCTCCGCCGCAACTGCGTTGCCGGCAGGAACCGCCCATCGGCGTCCACGTTGTCCGTCGTGGGGGCACTGACCGCCCCGGGAATGTGGCCGGCGCGGGGATCCACGGGCTCAACCTCGCCCCGGTACCTCTCCCCTGCCCTCGCGTCGAGCAAAAGTCCGCTGTCCGCCCAGCCTGCGGCAGCACCGGCGTCGGCCACGGGCATGTGTCCGCTGCCCAACTCGACGTCGCCGGGGCCGGGCGCGACGGGGCCGGATTCGAGCGGAAGCCCGGCCGCGCGCCAGGCGGCCAGGCCGCCGTCGAGCAGGCAGACCCCGGCGAGGCCGGCATCACGAAGCATCCACCACAGCCTGGCCGCTGCCATGTTGGCGCTGTCATCGTAGGCGACCACTACGTCGCCGTTACGGATTCCCCATCGCCGTGCCGACTCCTGGAAACGCTCCGGAGATGGCAGCGGGTGCCGCCCGCGGTCCGGAACTGCAGGATCGGAGAGTTCGGTGGCGAGGTCTACAAAGACCGCGCCCGGCAGGTGCTCCGCGAGATAGTGTTCGTGCCCGTGCGGATCGCCCAGCGCCCAGCGCACGTCCAGGAGCACCGTCCGCCGCCCGGCGGCAAGCCTGTCCTCAAGTTCCGCCACGTCGATCAACGGCTTCATTGCACTCCTTACGCCTTGTACTGCCAACGCGTCCCACTCTAGACGGACGGCTCCCAGGCCCCGGGTAGTCTGGATTGGTGACGATTGAGGGCAGCACCGGCAAGGGCAGCGGCGGAACAGACAGGGACTGGGCCGACCAGGCCATCCGCACCATCAAAGGGGAAAACAACCGCTCCGCGGACACCCACCTCTATGCGGTACCGCTGCCGGAGCACTGGGGCATCCAGCTGTATCTCAAGGACGAGTCGACGCACCGTTCCGGCAGCCTTAAGCACCGGCTGGCAAGGTCGCTCTTCCTGTTCGGGCTGGTCAATGGCTGGATCCGGCAGGACACCACCATCGTGGAGGCTTCCAGCGGCAGCACGGCGGTATCGGAAGCGTATTTTGCCCAGCTCCTGGGACTTCCCTTCATAGCCGTCATGGCCCGCACCACCAGCCAGGAAAAAATCGCCCTGATTGAGCAGTTCGGCGGCTCCTGCCTCCTGGTGGAGAACGCATCGGACGTGTATGCCGTGGCAGAAGACGTAGCCGCCACCTGCAACGGGCATTACATGGACCAGTTCACCTACGCGGAGCGGGCCACGGACTGGCGCGGGAACAACAACATTGCCGAATCGATCTTCGGCCAGCTCAGCCAGGAGCCGCACCCCGTGCCGGAGTGGGTGGTGGTGGGCGCGGGCACGGGCGGAACCAGCGCCACCATCGGCCGGTACCTGCGCTACCACTCACATCCAACCAAGCTGCTGGTGGTGGACCCCGAAAACTCCGCGTTCTACCCCGGCTGGCTGGGTGAGGCGGACGGGCAGCCCACCGGCCCGCCCTCGCGGATCGAAGGCATTGGCCGGGCCCGGATGGAGCCCAGCTTCATCCCCACCGTTATCGACCGGATGGTCCGGGTCCCGGACGCGGCTTCGGTTGCCGCGATGCGGCACCTGGACTCCTACGCGGGCCTGCATGCGGGCCCGTCGACGGGCACCAACCTTTGGGGCGTCTGGGAAACAGTCGCGCGCCTCCTGTCTGAAGGCCGCCGGGGCAGCGTCGTTTCCTTGATGTGCGACGGCGGCGACCGGTATGCGGGCACGCACTGGAACCAGGAGTGGCTGGCTTCCCAGGGGTTGGATCCGGCGCCCTGCGAAGCGGTAATCGCGCGCTTCCTGGACACCGGGGAATGGACCGGGGCGCCGGCCTAGACTTCCACGGACTCCCGCGGGGTCAGGTGACGGTATTCCGTGCCGTACTTGGCACCGATCCGCTTGACGTGCCCTTCGACGATGCCAAGACCGTTGTCGTTGAGCAGCCCGTCGTGGATCTGGAAGGCGCGCGGCGCGCGCACTCCAATCACGAAGTCAACCACTTCCGCGGACTTGCTCCACGGTGCGTGCAGCGGGACCAGGAGGGTCTGGACCTCGAGGCCGTCGGGGATGACGAACGAGTCCCCCGGGTGGTACACGTTGCCGTCCACCAGGAAGCCGATGTTGGCCACCATGGGAATCTGGGGGTGGATCAGGGCGTGCTGGCCGCCGAAGCTGCGGATGTCGAAGCCTGCAGCCTGGAACGACGATCCAGGTTCCACGGTGTGGATCCTGTCCGCTGCGTCCGGAGCTTCCCCGCGCAGCTGGCCGGCGACGCCCTCGGGAGCATACAGCGCCAGGTCCTTGGCCTTTTCCAGCGCTTCCACCACCGCCTTGGTGTCAAGGTGGTCTGCGTGTTCGTGGGTCACCAGGACGGCCTGGGCCCCCGCCAGTGCCTCGGCGGATTCGGAAAAGGTGCCCGGATCAAGGACCAGGACGCCGCCTTCCTTCTCGAGCCGGACACAGGCATGGGTGTATTTGGTCAGCTTCATAGCGCCAGCCTAGGGTCCGTTCCGGAATGGTGTCCACGCATACGGCCGGCAAATCCGGCTGCCAGACGCCGACTGGTAATCTTGATGTCTGCCCCCCACGGAAGCGAGTTCGTCCATGCCGATCGGCGTCAAGGCTGATTCCGCCGCCCCATCCCCGGCAGGAGGAGGCAAGGAACAGCGCGTTACCAAACAGCGGAAAGCCGTCAGCGCAGCCCTGGACAGCCTCGATGACTTTGTCAGCACCCAGGAGCTTTACCGGATCCTGCAGAACCAGGGCGTCTCCGTTTCACTCGCCACTGCCTACCGGATCCTGCAGTCCCTGGCAGACGAAGGCCTGGTGGACGTGCTGCGCAACGGCGACGGCGAGGCGGTGTACCGGCGCTGCGCCGTGACCGGCCACCACCATCACCTGCTGTGCAGGAACTGCGGGAAGGCAGTGGAGGTGGAAGCACCCGCCGTGGAAACGTGGGCGGTGCGCGTGGCGGCTGAACACGGTTTCACCGAGGTGGACCACACCGTGGAAATTTTCGGCCTCTGTCCCGACTGCACCGCCCTTAGGGCTGCCGGGAAACTGTAAGGACCCGGCCGTTGATCCCCCGGGCGTCGCGTACGGAGCCGACGATGCGGCACACCACATAAATCAGGAACGACAACGTGGTGACGTAGGGGCTGATCGGGATGCGTCCGCCCAGGGCCAGCAGGATGCCGCCCACGGTCGCCGTCACTGCGAACACCACGCTCAGGACGACCACCGGCACCGGTGACGACGTTACCCGCAGCGCTGCTGCTGCCGGCGTAATCAGCAGGGCAAGCACCAGCAGGGCCCCCACAACCTGGATGGACAGGGCCACACTGACGCCCAGCACAATCATGAACACGATCCCCAGCGTTCGGACGGGGACTCCCCTGGCCTCGGCGAGCTCGGGATCCACGCTGGCGAAGTTCAGCGGACGCCATACGGCCACCAGCACAAGCACAACCACGACGGCGGTCCCCGCCAGCGCCTGCAGCTGGACAGTGTCCACGGAGACGATCTGGCCGGTCAGCAGGCCGAATTTGTTTGCGGCACGGCCCTGGTACAGGGATAGGAAGAGGATTCCAAGTCCCAGGCCGAACGGCATGATGACCCCGATGATCGAGTTCTTATCCCTGGCCCGGACCCCCATCAGGCCCAGCAGCAGGGCAGCCGCCACCGATCCAATGAGCGAGCCGAACACCACGTCCGCCCCGACCAGCAGGGCAAAGGCGGCCCCTGCGAAGGAAAGTTCGGAAATGCCGTGGACCGCGAAGGCAAGGTCCCGCTTCATGACGAACGTCCCCACCAGGCCGCCGAGGAGGCCCAGGATGGCGCCTGCCCAGATGGAGTTCTGGACCAGGACCAACAGTTCGCCATAGTTGTCGAAGTTGAAGATGGCACCCAAGATGCTGTCGGCGTCCATCAGGCCACCTCCCCTGCCAGCGAGTCTGCCTCGTGGTGGTGGTGGGTGGTGGCGTCCGGCAGGCCGACCACGACGATCCTGCCGTTGGCATGGATCACCTCCACGTGGCTGCCGTATAGGTCTGAAAGTACTTCCGTGGTCATGACCTCTTCCGGCGCCCCCACCCGGAAACGTCCCCCCGCCAGGTACAGCACCCGGTCCACGTAGTCGATGATCGGATTGATTTCATGGGTCACGAAGACAACGGCACTGTCGTGCTCCCGGCTTTGTTGGTGGATCAGGGCACTGACTGCCTGCTGGTGGTGGAGGTCAAGGGACAGCAACGGTTCGTCGCAGAGCAGCACCTTTGGATCCGTTGCCAGTGCCTGGGCCACCCTGAGCCGCTGCTGTTCTCCGCCGGAGAGCTGGCCCACCGGGACTTTGGCGTAGTCGGAGGCTCCCACGAGTTCCAGCAACTCGTCCACCCTGCGGTTGGTTTTGCGGGCTGACAGCCGGATCCCGAACTTATGGCCGTCCACGCCGAGGGCCACAAGGTCGCGGGCGCGCATGGGGGTATCCGGCGCGAACGACTTCTGCTGGGGAATGTAGCCGATCAGGCTGCTGCCGCGTTCAACCGGGTGGCCGTCCAGCTTTGCCTGTCCGGACTGCAGCTTCTGCAGGCCCAGCAGGACTTTGAGGAAACTTGTCTTGCCGCTGCCGTTGGGACCCAGCACGGCGAAAAACTCTCCGGGCCTGATGTCCAGGTCCAGGTCCTCCCAAAGCGTTCGCTGGCCGAATGCGAGGCCCGCCCCTTTGAGGCTTACGACGGATTTCACCTAGTTTGTCTCCAAAACCTTGCTGATGTTGTTCACATTGTCCGTCATCCACTGCAGGTAGGTCCTGCCTTCAGGCAGGGTCTCGGTGAAGTCGACCACCGGAACACCAGCGGATTCGGCGGCCTTTTTCAGTGCCTCCGTCTGCGGGCCTTCCGTTTGGGCGTTGTAGGCCAGGAGGCGTACGGACTTGGAGCCAACCAGGTCCGTGGCCGCCTTCAGCACCGCGGGAGGAACGTCGCTGCCCTCTTCGATGGCAGCGGTGTATTGCTCAGGCGTGGCGTTCACCAGTCCCGCCTCCTCCAACAGGTACAGGGGGACAGGCTCCGTGACTGCAACGCGGCTGCCCGGCGTGGCCGCCTTCATGGCGTCCACCTTGGACTGAAGCTGTGACAGGGAGGACTTGAAGGAGTCCGCGTTGGCGGTGAAGGAGGCGGCCGAGGCAGGATCCAGCGACGCCAGCTTGCCCGCAATGGCGTCGGCCACGCGCTCCATTGCCGGCAGGCTGTACCAGACATGCTCATTCAGGCCGCCGTGATCGTGTGCATCGTGTCCGGCGGATTCCTCCGCGGGTGTTGCCGACGCGCCGGCCGTGGCGTCCTCCGGGTGGGCAAGGCCGGAAATTTCGACGGCGGTCAGCACGTTTGCACTGTCGATCCTGCTGCTCTCCACAAGGGTATGGATGAAGTCGTCGTAGCCGCCCCCGTTTTCGATGACCAGCTTCGACTTGGACACGGCCAGCCGGTCCTGGGCGTTCGCTTCGTAGGAGTGCGGATCCTGCCCGGCACTGTTGATGATCGAGGTGACCTTGACCCTGTCACCGCCGATGGTCCGTGCAATGTCGCCATATACGTTCGTTGAGGCCACCACATTGATGCCCTGCGCCTCGTCCGGAGCCTGCGACGGCTGGGGGCTGCATGCACTGAGCAGGAGCCCGACGCCTGTCAGGGCGGCAAGGAAGGAGCTGGCAGTGGCTGTACGGCGCACGAAAAACCTCGGTTCACACAGAAAGGGAAGGCGACTCAGCCAAGCCTATACCTAAATGCGAATGATTCCTATTTAGGTTGTGAAACCGGACCCGGCCGCCCCGAAGTGCCCCCCACAGCGGAGGGGCACCACGGGACGTCAGCCCCCGTTCGGCTGTCCCAACCGGCGGATGCCGGTGGCCTGGGTTGCGTCCCGGATTTCGCCGACGAGCTGTTCGATGACGTCCTCCAAAAAGAGGACGCCCCTGGTGTTGCCGTCAGGGCCGATCACCCGCGCCAGGTGGGATCCGGTACGCTGCATGACGGACATCGCCTTTTCGATCTCGTCACCCAGGGCAAGGTTGGCCAGCGACCGGATCCGGCTCTCGCCAATAGGCAGCTCGTAGCCCGACTCCGGAATGGACAGCACGTCCTTGACATGCAAGTAGCCGTACAGCATATCTTCGTCATCCAGCATGGGGAACCGCGAGAAGCCGGTTCTGCTGACGGCCTTCTCAAACTCCACCGGAGTGGTAGAGGCCCCCAGCATGACGAGCTTCTCGAGCGGCACCATGATGTCCTCCGCCGTGTGCTCCGAGAACTCAAGTGCACCGGTGATCAGCCCGGCGTCGTCGTCCACCAGTCCGTGACGGGTGGACTCCTGCACGATCGACTGCACCTCCTCCAGGGTGAAGGAGGATGTGACCTCGTCCTTGGGCTCGATCCGCATCAGCTTCAAAATGTGGTTGGCGGACCAGTTGAGGGCGGAAATCACAGGGTGGACCAGTCGTGAGATGAACAGCAGCGGCGGGGCCAGGAACAGGGCCGCCTTGTCGGCCACGGACACCGAAATGTTCTTGGGCACCATCTCGCCGAACGTCACGTGCAGGAACGTCACCACCATAAGGGCCACAGCGAAGGCCGCCACGTCGGCCACTTCCGCCGGCAGGCCCACGGTCTCGATGGGGACAGCCAGCAGGTGGTGGATCGCCGGCTCGGCCACCAGCAGGATCAGCAGTGAACAGACGGTGATGCCCAGCTGTGCGCAGGCCAGCATCAGGGAGACGTTTTCCATGGCGCGCAGGGTGGTCTGGGCGCGTTTGGATCCGGTGTCAGCCAGAGGCTCGATCTGGCTGCGGCGCGCTGACATGATGGCGAATTCAGCGGCCACGAAAAAGGCGTTGCCCAGCAGGAGGAACCCCAGCCAGAGTATTCCGGCCCAGTCGCTCATGGCTTGCTCCTGTCATTGGCATCCTGCGCAGCCGGTTCCGCCACTGGGTGGAAGCAGATGCGGTCGATCCTGCGGCCGTCCATCCTGGTGACGCTGAGGGTTCCGCCGTTGACGTCTACTGTGTCGCCGACAACGGCAATCCTGCCCAGCTTGCTCATCACGTACCCGCCCACGGTTTCGTAGGCCGCTTCGTCCGGAACGCTCAGGCCCGGGATCTGCTCGGACAGTTCGTCGGGCCGGAGGAGCCCCGGAAAATACCAGTCGCCGGAGGCGCTTTGCAGGAGTCCCGGGCGGACCCTGTCGTGCTCGTCCGCCACTTCCCCCACGATCTCCTCCACCAGGTCCTCCAGGGTGGCGATGCCTGCGGTTCCGCCATACTCGTCCAGCACCACAGCCAACTGCAGGTTTCCTTCCCGCAGTTCGGCCAGCAGCGCATCCAGGTGGATGGTTTCCGGAACGCGCAGCACCTCGGTCATGATGGCGCCGGCTTCGAGGTTTTGGCGGCGTTCCCATGGAACGGCAACCGCCTTCTTGACGTGCACCAGGCCGCGGATGTCGTCGGCGGAGTCACCGATGACGGGGAACCGCGAGTACCCGGTCCGGCGTGCCGCGTCCACCACGTCGGAAACCGGTTGGTCGGCGTCGATCGTCTCCAGCCGGATGCGCGGGGTCATGACGTCCGCCGCTGTCCGTGAGGAGAAATTCAACGTGCGGGCAATGAAGTTGGCCGTCCCGGCGTCGAGCGTTCCCATCGCCGCTGACCTGCGGACCAGCGAGGCAAGCTCCGCGGGTGTCCGCGCGCCCGAAATTTCCTCTTTGGCTTCCAGCCCAAAGATGTGAAGGATCCTGTTGGAGAAACCGTTGAGGACCAGGATGGCCGGCTTGAAGATCGTGGTGAAGACCAGCTGCGGCCCCGCCAGGGCCCGGCCCACGGGGAAGGCCAGCGCGATCGCCATGTTTTTCGGCACCAGTTCACCCAGGAGCATGGACAGCAGCGTCGCCAGGACCATCGCCAGGATGAGCGAGACGGACTGCACCGCCACAGCGGGAAGTCCGACGGCGGCCAGCGGCGCCTCAAGGAGGCGGCCCACGGACGGTTCCATGACGTAACCGGTGAGCAGCGTGGTCAAGGTAATGCCGAGCTGGCAACTGGACAACTGGGTCGATAGGGACTTAAGGCAGGTGAGCAGGGGCACTGCCCCTGTGTCGCCGTCGTCGATTGCGCGCTGGACAGTGGGCTGGTCCAGCGCGATGAGGGAGAATTCGACGGCAACAAAGAACCCGGTGCCGGCGATCAGCAGCAAGCCTGCTGCGAGGAGAAGCCACTCCATTCAGCATCCCGCCTGAGGTGCGAAAGTTGCAGTATGCGTGCTGAATGGGGGTTTGGAGAAGCTGTTTCGTCCCGGCGGAGGATGGTCGGCTGATACCGATGCCTGGTCCGTGCGGGTTGCGGCGAGCTCGGCCGTTGGCTGGTGATGGGCGCGTTGTCGGGGTTTGCCGGCTCTGTGGGCGGACTGCGCGGTGCTTCTCTTCATGCTCCGCTGACAGCGCCCAGGCCGGCACCTAGATTTACTGTCCATAAGAATTTCAGTCTACAGGAGCGGCCTTTGCCGGAGGGGCCGCACAAGGGCGGAAGACCGCCCGTTTCCGGCCCCCGGCAACCGTCGCGGTGATGGCCCGGGGCCTGCCGGCGTAAACGGAATAGCCGGTATATTTCGGGCCCCGTTCGCCACGTCATGATTTGGGTCACCCTTATTGGCAGTTAACACGGAATGCTCACTAGACTTGCAAAGGTCCGGGTTCAGAGGACAGAGACTGGTTCGAACGTAGTGCTGAAGCACCGGGGGGCCAAAGAGAAATCAAACTCATGGAAGAGGCGTATTTCAAGTGCCAGAGCAGCCAAGCCACCGTCTACCAGAGGAATTTGGCGGGAACGAGTGGCTCGTTGACGAACTGTACGAGCAGTACCAACAGGACAAGAACGCGGTGGACGCCAAGTGGTGGCCCCTGTTTGAATCCTTCGACTCGGGCAACGGTTCTTCTTCCAACGGAAATTCCGCGCACACTGCCAACCCTCCCACCAGGGAACTCCCCGTCGTAAAATCGGCTCCCGCCGCGCCGGCACCGTCGCCGGCAGCTGCCCCTGCCGCTCCCCCGGCGGCACCGGCCGCCGCTGCCCCTGCAGCAGCCCCCGCGCCCGTCAAGAAGGCCCCGGCAACCGAGGCCCGCGACGGCGGCAAGAAGACTGAGGCCGGCACCGGCTCGCAGCCCATCCCGGCCCAGCTGCCCAAGAACGTCAAGGCCCCCACCGCACCCGAGGAAGACGTCGTCTCCGTCCTCCGCGGCCCTGCCAAGGCCATCGCCACCAACATGGTCACCAGCCTCCAGGTGCCCACGGCCACCAGCGTGCGCGCCATCCCCGCCAAGTTGCTCATCGACAACCGCGTGGTCATCAACTCCAACCTGGCCCGCGCCCGCGGCGGCAAGGTGTCCTTCACCCACCTCATCGGCTATGCCGTGATCCGGGCGCTTTCCCAGTTCCCGTCGATGAACGTGTACTACGACGAGGTGGACGGCAAGCCCGTCGCCGTCCAGCCGGCACACGTCAACTTCGGCATCGCCATCGACATGCCCAAGCCCGACGGCACCCGCCTGCTCATGGTCCCGAACATCAAGAAGGCCGAGACCCTCAACTTCGCCGAGTTCTGGCACACCTACGAGGACCTCATCAAGCGGGCCCGCAACGGTAAGCTCACCGCCGAGGACCACCAGGGCACCACCGTGTCCCTGACCAACCCCGGCGGCATCGGAACCGTGCACTCGGTACCGCGCCTCTCCAAGGGCCAGGCTGCCATCATCGGCGTCGGCGCCCTCGACTACCCCGCTGAGTTCCAGGGCGCCAGCGAGAAAATCATCGCCCAGAACGCCATCAGCAAGGTCCTCACCCTGACCTCGACCTACGACCACCGCGTCATCCAGGGCGCCGGCAGCGGCGAGTTCCTGAAGCTGGTCCACCAGCTCCTGCTGGGTGCACAGAACTTCTACGACGAGATCTTCGAAGCACTGCGCATCCCCTACGAGCCCGTCCGCTGGAGCCCCGACCTGCAAGTCGACCCCGCGGACGAGATCAACAAGGTGGCCCGGATCCAGCAGCTGATCCACTCCTTCCGCGTGCGCGGGCACCTCATGGCTGACACCGATCCGCTGGAATACGTGCAGCGCAAGCACCCGGACCTTGACGTCCTCACGTACGGCCTGACCCTTTGGGACCTGGACCGCGAATGGCCCACCGGCGGCTTCGGCGGCAAGCCGATGCTCAAGTTCCGCGACATCCTCGGCGTCCTGCGCGATGCCTACTGCCGCACCACCGGCATCGAGTACATGCACATCCAGGAACCTGCCGAGCGCAAGTGGTTCCAGGACCAGCTGGAACACCCCTACTCCAAGCCCAGCCGGGAAGAGCAGCTGCGGATCGTCTCCAAGCTCAACGCTGCCGAGGCATTCGAGACCTTCCTGCAGACCAAGTTCGTGGGCCAGAAGCGCTTCTCCCTTGAGGGCGGCGAATCCCTGATCCCGCTGCTGGACGCGATCATGTCCGATGCCGCCGACGACGGCCTGGACGAGGTTGCCATCGGCATGGCCCACCGTGGCCGCCTCAACGTCCTGACCAACATCGCCGGCAAGACCTACGCACAGGTGTTCCGCGAATTCGAGGGTACCCAGGATCCCCGCTCCGTACAGGGATCCGGCGACGTCAAGTACCACCTGGGCACCGAAGGTACGTTCACCTCGGACAACGGCAAGGAAACCAAGGTATACCTCGCCGCCAACCCGTCGCACCTGGAAGCCGTGGACTCCGTCCTTGAGGGCATCGTCCGGGCCAAGCAGGACCGCCTGGACCAGGGCGAATCGTTCCCCGTCCTGCCCATCATGGTGCACGGTGACGCAGCCTTCGCCGGACAGGGAGTTGTGGCCGAGACCCTCAACCTGTCCCAGCTCCGCGGCTACCGCACCGGTGGCACCATCCACATCGTGGTCAACAACCAGGTGGGCTTCACCACCGCCCCGTCGTCGTCACGTTCGTCCACGTACTCCACCGACGTCGCCAAGATGATCCAGGCGCCGGTCTTCCACGTGAACGGCGACGACCCTGAGGCCGTTGTCCGCATCGGCCAGCTGGCCTACGAGTTCCGGCAGCGCTTCCACAAGGACGTTGTCATCGACATGGTGTGCTACCGCCGCCGGGGCCACAACGAGGGTGACGACCCCTCGATGACCCAGCCGCTGATGTACAACCTGATCGAAGCCAAGCGCTCCGTCCGCAAGCTGTACACCGAATCGCTCATCGGCCGCGGGGACATCACCGAGGAAGAAGCGGAGCAGCTGCTCCGCGACTACCAGGAACGGCTGGAACGGGTCTTCGCCGAGACCCACGCCGCCCAGACCTCTCCGATCCCGATCGTGACCGCGGATTCCGCCGCAGTGTCCGACATCGAACGGCCCAAGGCCCAGCAGTCCGATTCCAACGTCAGCGCGCCGGCCTCCACGGCCATCAGCGCCGAAACGCTGGCCCGGATCGGCAAGGCACACGTGGAGATCCCCGACGGCTTCACGGTCCACCCCAAGCTGAAGCAGCTGCTTGAAAAGCGCGAGCAGATGTCCCGCCAGGGCGGCATCGACTGGGGCTTCGGCGAGATCGCTGCCTTCGGTTCCCTGATCATGGAAGGCGTCCCCGTACGCCTGGCCGGCCAGGACTCCCGCCGCGGTACGTTCGTCCAGCGCCACGCCGTCTTCCACGACCGCGCCAACGGCAAGGAATGGCTGCCCCTGGGCAACCTCTCCGACGACCAGGCCAAGCTGTGGATCTACGACTCCCTGCTGTCCGAATACGCGGCCATGGGCTTCGAGTACGGCTACTCCGTGGAGCGCCCGGATGCCCTGGTCCTCTGGGAGGCCCAGTTCGGCGACTTCGTCAACGGTGCACAGACCATCATTGATGAGTTCATCTCCTCGGCGGAGCAGAAGTGGGGACAGCGCTCCTCGCTGGTCCTGATGCTCCCGCACGGCTACGAAGGCCAGGGCCCGGACCACTCCTCGGCAAGGATCGAGCGCTTCCTGCAGCTGTGCGCGGAGGACAACATGATCGTGGCGAACCCCACCACCGCCGCCTCGCACTTCCACCTGCTGCGCCGCCAGGCGTACAGCCGCCCGCGCAAGCCGCTGATCATCTTCACCCCCAAGCAGCTGCTTCGCCTGAAGGCCGCCGCCTCGTCGGTGGAAGACTTCACCAACGGCACCTTCCGCCCGGTCATCGGCGAGCATGAGCAGCTGCCGGCCACCGCCGTCGAACGCGTGCTCCTGGTCTCCGGCCGCCTGTACTACGATCTCCTGTCCACCCGGCAGAAGACCGGCGACCAGACCACTGCCATCGTCCGCGTGGAGCAGCTGTACCCGCTGCCGCACCAGGAGATCGCAGCGGAACTCGCCAAGTACCCCAACGCCGAAGTGGTGTGGGCACAGGACGAGCCCGCAAACCAGGGACCGTGGCCGTTCGTCGGCCTGCACCTGCCGGAGATCCTTGACCGCCGCGTGCGGCTGGTGTCCCGGCCGGCATCCGCCTCCACGGCTGCCGGTTCCATGAAGCGCCACGCCGCGGAACAGGATGCCCTCCTGAAGCAGGCATTTGAGCGGAAGTAGCAGTAAGGCTGCCCGGCCGGACGTCGAAATACCAGACTCCGGCCGGGCAGTTCTGTTTAATGGACTGACAGCGCCGCCTTCAACCACCGCAGCCGCGGCGGCGGCGGTGGCAGCGGCCGTCCGAAGTAGACCCGTACCGAAGTAAAGAGGAACGCGTGGAAGACAGGAAGCTGCGGATCGCAGCTGTAGGAGATGAATTGCTGGCCGGACTGGGTGATCCCCGGGCGCTTGGCTGGCTGGGCCGCGTGCTGGCCCGCACTCCCCAGGACGGCATGCTGCTGGAAAGCTACGCGCTCCCCTGCCCGCAGGAAGGTACCGAGGGGCTGGCGGCACGCTGGCTGGACGAAGCCGGCCGCCGTTTCAGCGCCCAGGCGGAGAACCGGCTGGTGATCGGCCTGTCAGGACGTGACATCGAGTTTGGCCTGTCCACCGCGCGGAGCAGGCTGAACCTGGCCAACATCCTGGACTCGGCTTCCCAGAACCGCATCGAGGTTTTCGTGGTGGGACCGCCCCCCACGCTCGATCCGGCCCAGAACCGGCGGCTTGACGAGTTGAATACCGCCTTCGCTGATGTCACCACCCGCCGCAAGCACCTTTACGTCGACACCTTCTCACCGCTCCTGAACCACGAACAGTGGCGCCAGGACCTGGCGGCCAACGGTGGTACGCCGGGCCAGGCCGGTTACGGCCTCATGGCCTGGCTGGTGCTGCACCGCGGCTGGTTCCAGTGGCTGGGCCTGGAAGCGCCGCAGTAGCTTCGAGATATATCTTGACCCTGCCCAGGGGCGGCGATAGGTTGTAGTGGCAGCGCGATATATCGCCTTTGGAGGGGACCGTGGCCGAGGAAACCTGGACTGTTGAGAGCCCGCAGACCATTGTCGTAGGGGACGTGGCGTCCCTCAAGCTGGGGATGGTCCGCGGCAGCTTCCACGTCGTGGCGCACACCGAACCCGAGGTCCGGTTGGAGGTGTCGGAGGTCCACGGCGACCCCGTGTCCGTCTCCCTCAGTGGCGGCAGGTTGGAGGTGCGGCACCAGCTGCACGGCGCCCAGGGGTGGTTCAAGAACCTGATGGAGACGGTCAACCACAACAGCGGGAATTCAGCCGTCATCACCATCGCAATTCCCGGCAGCGTCGAGGTCGAAGCGGGAACCGTCAGCGGTGATGGACTGGTTTCCGGTACCTCCGCCCACGTACGCCTCAATACCGTCTCCGGTACGGTCGCCGCAGAGGGCACGTCCGGCGAACTGCAGGTCAACACCGTCAGCGGAAGCGTGGCCGTCCGGGACCACCGCGGCGTACTCACCGCCAAGAGCGTCTCCGGCGAGATTACGGCGTCTGGCCACTTATCCAATGTGCGTACCAACACGGTCAGCGGCCACCTCAGCTTCGACCTGCTCGACTTCACCCGGGACTTCGGCTCGAACTCGGTTTCGGGCGACCTCACCATCCGGCTGCCCCATGACGTAGGTGTGGACATTGTGGCCAAGTCCGCCGGCGGTGCGGTGGTTCTTGACGGCCAGCAGTGCCTCCTGGCCAACGGCAAGGTGGAGACCATTGCCGGGCCGGATGGGCAACTGATGCTGGTGCGGACCAACTCCGTGTCCGGCAAGACCTCCATCTTCCACGCTCCGGCACCGGTTGGCGGCGGCGAACGGGAACGCTGATGCCGCCCGTCTTCGCACATGGAGCGTTGCGCCTCTACCTCCTGGCCCTGCTCGAAAGCGGACCCAAACACGGTTACGAGCTCATCAAGGCGCTCAAGGACCGGTTCGGCGGAACCTATGCGCCCAGCGCCGGAACCATCTATCCACGGCTGGGCAAGCTTGAGGAGGACGGCTTGGTGTCCACCGAGCCGGCCGGGCGGCGCACCAACTACCGCATCACCGCCGCCGGCCTCGCAGAGCTGGACCGGCGCAGGGATGACGTGGCGGGGGTAGAAAACGGCATCGCAGTCTCGATGCAACGGCGTGACGTGGAATTGATGCTGCAGCAGTTCGGTGACGACCTCCGTGCAGAGTTGCGCCGGTACGCCCTGCGCGAGCCGATAGGCCCGGTGACCCTGGAAACTGTCCGTACAGTCCTGGAAGACGCCCGGACAGCCATCCGCAGCACCCTGCGGCACTGAGGCAGGGGCCGAACGCACTGCCGCAGGTCATCCACCGTTTCCCGGTTCGCGGGGCGCCACATCATGTGGGAGACTGGAGGGCAGCTCTTTTGAGTACCAACAGTAAGGAGGCCAGCTATGAGCAAGCGTGCACGCAAGCGTCGTGACCGTAAGCGTGGCGGCGCGAACCACGGGAAGCGCCCCAACACCTAGGCACATGCCAGGAACCACGGTTCAAGCGAAGGACCCCGCAAGCCACTCGGCTTACGGGGTCCTTTGCTGTCTGCGGCCCTGATCCGCACGCCGGCAGCTTATGCCTACGCCTCCACAGGGCGGATCGTGTGGATCCTGTCCAGGATGGCGTTCTTCAGGTTGTCCGGAGCGGACTCCGTGCACGAACGCTTGACCAAGTTGCGGATGACGCACTCGAGGTCATACTGCTGCGTGCACTCCGGGCACTCATCCAGGTGGTTCTTGATCTCGGTCAAGTCCTCACGGGTCAACGCCCCGTCAAGGTATTCGTAGATGCGTTGCATCCGGGTGTCGTCGCAGTCGCCCAATCCCTGGCAGTCGCTCATTTCCTGTTCTCCTGTGCTTTGCTTCCTGCCGCTTCCGACGCATCCGCGGCTGTTTTGAATCCCCGCTCGGCGGCGTATTCCGCGAGCATGTCCCGCAACATTCGCCGGCCGCGGTGCAGCCGGGACATCACCGTGCCGATAGGCGTGTTCATGATGTCTGAAATTTCCTTGTAGGCGAAGCCCTCCACGTCGGCGAAGTAGACCGCCAGGCGGAACTCTTCAGGGATATCCTGCAGGGCCCGCTTCACGTCCGAATCCGGAAGGTGGTCCAACGCCTCAGCCTCGGCGGAACGCAGTCCGCTCGACGTATGCGACTCCGCCCGTGCCAGCTGCCAGTCCTCAATGCTGTCCGAGTTGGACTGCAACGGCTCGCGCTGCCGTTTGCGGTACAGGTTGATGTACGTGTTGGTGAGGATCCGGTACAGCCAGGCCTTCAGGTTGGTTCCCGGCTTGTACTGGTGGAACGCCGAGAACGCCTTGGTGTAGGCCTCCTGGACCAGGTCCTCCGCGTCCGACGGATTCCGTGCCATGCGCATCGCGGCCGAGTACAACTGGTCCACGTACTGCATGGCGTCCCGCTCGAAGCGAAGGCGGCGCTGCTCCATGGTCTCCGTGGAGACGTCCAGGCCGGTGCCGTCATTTGGGTTGGCTTCGGCGGCCCGGGAATCAGGACCTGCCTGGCCGGACGGCAGGGGCGCCGCTCCCGCCTTGCCGTTCACATCGGCGGGGGTAGCCTCATACATGGCCGCGACGGCCGGATCCAAGGTGCTCATTGCCTTCAAGTCTACTGTCCGGCTTTCCGCCCCGGGCATGCCGTACTCCAGCGGCTCCGCGGCAAGCGTATCGACTGCCACCGGCCCCGCCGGTCTGGTTCCGTCCAACACCTTCCCCAAGGCCCAACTCCGCTCTGTATCGGGTGAATGATCGCTTGGGTCCCTGTCACGAACCCGACATCCATAACCGCCCCCCGCAGGCAAATATTCCCCAAAAGTGCAAGACTAGGACCGACTCCGCCGCTTGCCGCGGCTCGTCCATCCAGGAGGAAATTCATGTCCTTTGTCCGCACGCTCGCCCGCCCCATGCTTGCCTCCAGTTTCGTTCTTGCCGGACTGGACAAGCTCAAGAACTCCGACGACACCGCCCAGCAGCTCTCGCCGCTCCTGCGCAAGGCGGCGGCCTCACTCCCCTTCCAGGCGAGCGAGAAGACACTGGCGCGCGTGATCGGCGGAACCCAGGTGGGGGCCGGCGTGCTGTTCGGCCTTGGCAAGTTCTCCAGGCTCTCGGCCGGCCTTCTGACCGTGGTCTCGCTCCTCAACACCTTTGTTGAGTGGCGCAGTGCGGACATCAGCAGCAAGGAAGGGCGCGAAAACCGCCGGAACCAGCTGCTTAAGAACCTCTCGCTGAGCGGCGGGGCGCTGCTGGCTTCCGTGGACACAGCAGGCAAGCCGGGCCTGGCGTGGCGCGCCGAGCACCTGGCCGCCGATGCCCGCAGGAACGCCTCGCACCTCGCCGCCGACGCGCGGCGGACCACCACCAAGAAGCTGGACAAGGCGGACAAAGCCGTACGCCGCGCAGTACACGCCACGGGAGCATAAGCACGAATGACCGCAACAGCTGCCACCAGTGACGGGTCCGGAACACCTGTTGAGCACTGGGCCGCACCCTTTGCGTCCCGGCCCGTCGATGCCACCGTTACGGTGCCCGGATCAAAGTCCCTGACCAACAGGTACTTGGTCCTGGCAGCCTTGGCGGAGGGGCCGTCCCGGCTGCGTGCGCCCCTGCACTCCAGGGATTCCGCACTGATGATCGACGCGCTCCGGCAGCTGGGCGCCACTATTACCGAGGTGCCCGGGGACGGCGACTTTGGCCCTGACCTGGAGGTGCTCCCGCTGCCGGCAGCCGCCGGGGCGTCCGTCACCAGGATCGACTGCGGGCTGGCGGGCACGGTCATGCGGTTCGTTCCGCCGCTGGCGGCGCTCCGCAACGGAGCCAGCGTCTTCGACGGCGACCCGCACGCCCGGAAGCGTCCCATGGGGACCATCATCGAGGCCCTCAAGGCCCTGGGTGTGGCCGTCGCCTCCGAAGATGGCTCCGCGCCGTCGTCGCTCCCGTTCGTGGTGGAAGGCAAGGGCACTGTGCGGGGCGGCCATCTGGTGATCGACGCCAGCGCATCGTCCCAGTTCGTTTCCGCCCTCCTCCTGGTGGGGGCGAGGTTCGACGAGGGGCTGCACCTGGAGCACGTGGGGAAACCGGTGCCCAGCCTGGACCACATCAACATGACCGTGGCCGTCCTGCGCGGTGCGGGCGTGACCGTGGACAACTCCGTTCCCAATCATTGGGTGGTGGCGCCCGGGCCCATCCGTGCCTTCGACCAGCGGATCGAGCAGGACCTTTCCAACGCCGGGCCGTTCCTGGCGGCCGCACTGGCTTCGAAAGGTACGGTGCGGATACCCAACTGGCCCGCGGAGACCCAGCAGGTGGGAGACCTGTGGCGTGACATCCTCGCGAAAATGGGCGCACAGGTCACCCTGGCCGACGGCGTCCTGACCGTCACCGGCGGCCAGGAGATCAAGGGCGGCAACTTCGCCGACACCAGCGAACTCGCCCCCACTGTGGCAGCCCTGTGCGCGCTGGCCACCGGCCCGTCGCGGCTCACGGGGATCGCACACCTGCGCGGACACGAGACGGACAGGCTCGCGGCCCTGGTGGCGGAAATCAACCGGCTCGGCGGAGACGCAGAGGAAACCAGCGACGGCCTCGTGATCCGTCCCGCCCGGCTGCATGGCGGCGTCGTCCGCAGTTACGCCGACCACCGCATGGCCACTGCCGGCGCTATCCTGGGCCTGGCAGTGGAGGGCGTGCAGGTGGAGGACATCGCCACCACCGCCAAGACCATGCCCGATTTCCCCCAGCTGTGGGCAGGCATGCTGGCCCAGGACGCCGCTGCGGCATCCGGACCGGAGGAGCCCAGCGGTGGCGCGGCGCACTGACTCCTGGGACGAATCCGACGTCCGCATCCGGCCGAACAAGAAGGGTTCCAGGCCCCGCACCAAGGATCGGCCCAGCCACGACGACGCCGTGACGGGACGGATCATCACGGTGGACCGTGGCCGGTACACGGCAGTGGTGGGTGAGGACTCGAAGAACGAACGCGTGGTCATCGCGGCACGCGCCCGCGAACTTCGCCGCTCGCCGGTGGTTGCCGGCGACTTCGTCTCGCTTGTGGGGGACGTGTCGGGCGCGCCGGACACGCTGGCCCGCCTGGTGAAGATCCAGGACCGCAAAACGCTCCTGCGCCGCAGCGCCGACGACACGGACCCGATCGAACGTGCCGTAGTGGCCAACGCCGACCAGCTGGTGATCGTGGTGGCGGCGGCCAACCCCGAGCCGCGGACCGGGTTCATCGACCGTGCCCTGGTGGCCGCATACGACGCCGGCATCGATCCGATCCTGCTGGTCACCAAGGCCGACGTCAAGGACCCCGCGGAACTGTTGTCCAACTACACCCACCTGGATTTCCCGGTGATCATCAGCCGGACTGCTGACGCCCTGGCCTCGGGCATCGACGCGCGCTCCGACGACGGCCTTTCGGCCCGGCTGGACAGCGCCGCCGTGGCCGGGCTCCGCGCGCACCTGGACGGCAAGGTCACGGTCATGCTCGGACACTCAGGCGTGGGCAAATCCACCATGGTGAACGCGCTGACCGGGGCCGAGCGGGCCACCGGCGGAGTCAACGCGGTGACCGGCCGGGGCCGGCATACATCGTCGTCGGCCCTGGCGCTGCGCCTGGCGGACTCGCCGGCCGGCAGCTGGATCATTGATACTCCGGGTATCAGGTCCTTCGGCCTGGCCCACGTGGACCCTGACCGGATCCTGCGCTCCTTCCCGGACCTCTCCCCCGGCATCGAGAACTGCGAACGGGGCTGCAAGCACACGGCGACCGCAGTGGACTGCGGCCTTGACGACTGGGTGGCTGACGGACACGCAGGTCCCACCGGTCCCGCACGGCTCGCGTCGCTGCGGCGGCTGCTCGGCACGGATCCAAGGCTGGAAGCACAGGAAACCAAGGAGCTTGGCAGCGTCAACTGACGCGTTCTCCCCGGAAGAAGCGCGGGCAGACGGTAGTTTGGAACCATGATCCAACCCGCTTCGAGCTACAACGATGACCTGCGCCTGGCACATGTCCTGGCCGACTCCGTGGATGACCAGACCATGAGCCGCTTCAAGGCCCTGGATCTCCACGTTGAGACCAAGCCGGACCTGACGCCGGTCACCGATGCGGACAAGGCCGCCGAGGAAGCCATCCGCGGGCAACTCTCGCGTTCCCGCCCACGTGACGCGGTCCTGGGCGAGGAGTTCGGCAGCACGGGCCACGGTTCGCGGCGCTGGATCATCGACCCCATTGACGGGACCAAGAACTTTGTCCGCGGCGTTCCGGTCTGGGCCACGCTGATCGCCCTGGTGGATGAAGGCGAACCCGTGGTGGGGGTGGTCAGCGCACCGGCCCTGGGCAAGCGCTGGTGGGCGGCAAAGGGCATGGGCGCGTACATGGGCAGGTCCCTGGCGGCTGCCACCCGGCTCCGCGTCTCCAACGTCTCCAGCCTCGCCGATGCCTCCCTCTCCTACTCCAGCCTCACCGGTTGGAAGGAACGGGGGAACCTTGATGAGTTCCTGGGCCTCACCGAGGACGTATGGCGGACCCGGGCCTACGGCGACTTCTGGTCGTACTGCATGGTGGCCGAGGGCTCGGTGGACATCGCCTGCGAACCGGAGCTGAACCTCTATGACATGGCCGCCCTGGTGCCGATCGTGGTGGAGGCCGGGGGGCGTTTTACCTCCCTCGAAGGCGAGGACGGACCGTTCGGCGGGAACGCCCTGGCCACCAACTCCATCCTGCACTCAGAGGTCCTGCACCGGCTGAACCCTTACCTGGATGATTTGCTGTAACGGTTGACGTTCTCCCGGCAAAACGAATAAAGCGACGGCGGACACCTCCCAAAGGAGGTGTCCGCCGTCGTTTATTCGGACGAGCGTAACAAAGGGCTTAACAATTGCCGCGGGTTCAGCCTGGGCCGCCGCATGTCCTACGCTTTTATCCAGGTCACGAGTGCCAGCGCTAAACCCCGGTTTGCTGGCCGGCAACCCTCCATTCGCGGTGGGGTGCCCCGGGTGACGACCAGGCCGGTCCGGAGTGGATGCGGCAAGCGCGGATTCCACTATGCCGGAGTCCTGTAGTCAAGTGAGGTCTCTGTGACAACTGCCACCGTCTCCCCCCAGCCCGCCATCACCGAAGCCGCCGCTGCTGCTGAACTCCACGCCATTGCCGGCCGGCCCCTCGCGGCGGTCACCGGCGCGGAAATCCAGGCACCGCTGATCACCGGCGGGCACGTCCGGTACGCGAACCTCGACTGTGGCGCATCGGCCCCGGCGCTCTCCGTGGTATCCGCCTACCTCAACGAGATCCTGCCCTACTACGCCAGCGTCCACCGCGGGGCAGGCTACGCCTCCCAGATCAGCACCTCGGTCTACGAAAATGCACGCAGCATCGTCCGGGACTTCGTGGGCGGCCGGCCGGACGATTCGGTCATCTTCACCCGCAACACCACGGACTCGCTGAACCTCCTGGCAGGTTGCCTCCCCCTCACCGACGGCCGCCCCGACGGCGATGTGCTCTACCTGGACATCGAACACCATGCCAACCTGCTGCCCTGGCAGGGCGTACCGCACCGGAGCATCGTCGCCGCAGAGACGATCACCGGCACCCTTGACACCGTCCGCGCGGAGCTGGAGCAGGGCGGGGTCAGCCTGCTGGCAGTCACCGGCGCTTCAAACGTCACCGGCGAGATCCTTCCCATCCGGGCCCTGGCCGCGCTGGCCCACCAGCACGGCGCACGGATCGTGGTGGATGCTGCCCAACTCGCACCGCACCGCCGGGTGGACATCAGCGCCGACGGCATCGACTACCTCGCGTTTTCCGGCCACAAGCTGTACGCACCGTTCGGCGCCGGCGTCCTGGTGGGACGCCCTGACTGGTTGGACGCGGGCGTCCCGCACCTTGCCGGCGGCGGCGCGGTGAAGGAAGCAAGGCTCGACGGCGTCAGCTGGGCCAGTGGCCCGGCCCGCCATGAGGGGGGCTCACCGAACGTCCTCGGAGCCGCCACCCTGGCCCGAGCCACGCAGGTCCTCGCCGGGCTGGACCAGGACCGGTGGCACGCCCACGAATCGGCCATCCGCTCCTTCCTGGTGGAGGGCCTGCAGGACATCGACGGGGTCACGGTCCACCAGATCTTCAAGGACAGCAACCCGGAAACGGACACCATCGGCGTGGTCAACTTCTCCGTGGAGGGCTATGACGCAGGACTGGTGGCCGCCTACCTCGCAGCCGAGCACGGCGTGGGGCTGCGCGATGGACGCTTCTGCGCCCATCCCCTGCTGAAGCGCCTGGGCCTGCCGTCAGGCTCGCTTCGGGCAAGCTTCGGCGTCGGCTCACGGCTGGAGGATGCCGAACGCCTCCTCGCGGGCATCCGAGCGCTGCGCAGCAAGGGCTTGGGCTGGGACTACGTAGTGGACGCAGGCCGGTGGGTGCCCGCAAACGACGCCCGCACCTACCCGCACTGGGCACCCAACACCCCGGGAACGGCCGGCGCAGCGCCCTGCATCGACGACTAGGCAGCCTGGCGGGAAGAAGGCTGCTTCCCGGACGGCTGGAGGTGGTCCCATGCGGTAAATTCGAGGGGCAATCACCGGCAACAAACAGAAGGAGGCCACGCGTGGTTCGGGGTGGCCCCAGGCTCGATCACGGACGGCGCCGGGAGCTCGGGCAGAGCTTCCAGGATGGCGGCAGGCACTACCATCGCATCCGCCCGGGATACCCGGAAGAATCGGTCCGCTGGCTGGTGCCCACCGATGCCCATGACGCCCTGGACGTCGGTGCGGGTACCGGGAAATTCACCGCGTTGCTGCTGGACCTGGGACTGGACGTCACCGCCGTCGACCCCTCAGCGGACATGCTTGCCCAACTGAAGGCCCACTGCCCGGCCGCCAGGGCTGTGGTGGGCACCGCCGAGGCGACCGGCCTTCCCGCCGCGGCCTTCGACGTCGTCACCGTTGCCCAGGCCTGGCACTGGTGCGACCCGCTGGCCGCAAGCACCGAACTCGCGCGGGTACTGCGTCCGCATGGAACCCTGGGCCTGGTCTGGAACCAGCTGGACACCTCCGTGCCCTGGGTACACCGCCTTTCCCGGATCATGCACGCAGGTGACGTGTACCGGCCAGGCCACAAACCCGTGGTGGGGCCTGAGTTCCACGGGGTCGAAGGACACGTCAGCCACTGGCAGGACACGGTGACCACCACGGACCTGATGGAGCTCACCAAGTCGCGCAGCTACTACCTCCGGGCCGGCGAGGCCACGCGGGCGAAAGTCCTGGGAAACCTGGACTGGTACCTGCACGAGCATCTTGCGTACGCCCCTGACCAGCAGCTCGAACTCCCCTACCTCACATTGGCCTGGCGCGCCGTCAAGGCATGACCGGCGCAGCACACGCTGCCGCCGCTGCCCAACCGGTAGGCTTGGACCTGTGAAGACCAGCGCGCCCTCCTCCTCGATCGAGGATTACGTCAAGGTCATCTATTCGTTCACCGAATGGCAGGACAAACCCATCACGTCCTCGCAGCTGGCACAGCGGCTGGGAGTGGCCAATTCCTCGGTTTCCGAGATGGTCCGCAAGCTCAAGGACCAGGGCTTGGTGGACCACAAGCCATACAGCGCCGTCACCCTCACCGAGTCCGGCTTGCGGCTGGCGCTGGCCATGGTCCGCCGCCACCGGCTGATCGAGACCTACCTTGTCCAGCGCCTCGGCTACAGCTGGGACGAAGTCCACGATGAAGCCGAACAGCTGGAGCACGCGGTCTCGGACACCTTCATTGAACGCGTCGCGGCCAAGCTCGGAGACCCGAAGCGGGATCCGCACGGCGACCCCATCCCCACTGCCGATGGCCAGGTGCTGATGCCGCGTGCCCACCTGCTCGCCGAACTGGACGAAGGCCACAGTGGCCGGATCACCCGGATCAGCGATGACAACCCCGAGCTGCTGCGGTACCTCGCCGCCCAGGACATCGATCTCGACGCTGACGTGGAAGTGGTGGGACGGCGCCCGTTCGGCGGCGCCCTGGTGGTGCGGATCGGCAGCTCCGACGCACCCCGGGACTACGACCTTGCCGATGAAATCGCCTCGGCACTGTGGGTCTCCAGCGACACTCCGCACGCCGGCTGCCTCCTGGACGGACCCTAACGCGGCGATGCCACCGGCTCCGCCTGGCGATTTGGCCGCCTCCCGTATGGTTGGAGGTGATGATCAGCAGACGCGACGCGGCAATAACCCTTGATGTTCCCCTTGAAATGGCACAGCGCCACGGCCTGCCCAAGTGGATGACGGAGGCCGAACTCCGCGCCATTCTGGACAATCCCCCGCCCTGGCTTGTGCAGTCGCGCGCCAACCGGACGGGAAAGCGGCCCGTTTGGGTGCACCTGGAATGCGCCGTCTGCGGCTATGAGGAAGCGGCGCGCCCCAAGAAGTGGTGGCCAGACTTTACGTATGTGGTGTGCGGACACCACCCGCCGTCGGAAATTCCGCCCGTCCGCGCCGGCTGCGTCCGCAGCGAGTACGACGGCGTGGGGACGCGTTTCGTGGGCATCGCGGACGTGGAAGCGCCCCCGGTTCGCCTATAGGTCACCGGGGTGCCTGCGCAAGGTGCCGGACCGCCGTCGAACCCTATGCCGTTCCTTTGGCTGTCATTTCCTCCGGAACAGGGGTCAGGTGCAGTTCGGCGCCGTCGCGCAGCACTGCCACGTCGAGCGGCTGGCCGATGGCGTCTGCAAACAAGAGCCGCTGCAGGCTCTCGGCATTGTTAACGGGGCGGCCCCCGGCCGTTACGATGATGTCCCCTGCGGACAGGCCCGCCGCATCTGCGGGTGAACCGGGCAGCACCTCTACGACGCGAAGGCCTTCGCGCAGCCCCGTCCGGATCACCGCACTGGGGGTGAGCTGCATCGGAGTGCTGACCAGGCCCAGGTAGGCGCGGCGCACCCGCCCGTCCGCCAGCAGCGCGGAGATGATCCTGCGGGTGGTGGCGTTGATCGGGATGGCCAGCCCCAGGCCGGCACCCGCCACCGCGGTGTTGATGCCCACGATCCTGGCGTGGGTGTCTGCCAGCGCACCGCCGGAGTTTCCAGGGTTCAGGGCTGCGTCCGTCTGGATGACATCTTCAATCACACGCCTGTTACCACCTGACCAGACAGGGATGGCACGGCCCAGGCCGCTGACGACCCCTGCAGTCACGGAACCCGCCAGCCCCAGCGGGTTCCCCACCGCCACCACAAGCTGCCCCACACGCAGGGACTCGGCCGCGCCGAACTCGGCGGGCCGGACCTTGGGCCGGGAACCGTGGACCACCGCGAGGTCGGACAGTGGATCTGCACCCACCAGCTCGAGTTCCATCCTGCTGCCGTCGCCAAAGACCGCATAGCCCTGCCTGGTTCCGGCCACGACGTGCGAATTCGTGAGCAGGTAGCCGTCCTCCGTGAAGAGCACCGCCGAACCCGCTCCCACCCTGACCCGGCCATTGTGGCGCTGGGCAGTCATCTCGATGGCCGCCACATGCGGGGTCACCGCTGCCGCTACCCGCATGACAGTCCGGGAGTAGGCGTCGAGGACGTCGTCGTCCTCCGGTTGTTGGGATTCCGGCGCCTGTTCCATGGCGCACCTCCTGCCTTCGTTCTGCCCTGTTCCGCTTCGATCAACCGGGGCGGTGGCTTGCCCTACAGGGGCCTTATGAAAACAACGACGGCCGGGACGGGTCCAGTCCCGGCTTCGCTACGCCTTGGGTGAACGGGACGTCGAGGGCGGGTTGTTTTCCAGCCTCAAAATTCCATCAAGTCGAGGAATTCGCTATTCGGGCGCTGCTAGCTTGATGCAATGTCACGGGGAAGTCACGGTTCAGCGCCAGTTCAGCCGGAAGCAAAAGCGCGCATCGAGTGGATCGACGCGGCACGCGGGCTTTGCGTCGCAGCGGTGGTCCTGTTCCACGTTGGGCTGTGGCATTTCCTGAGGTTTGAGCACGACAGCAGCGTGGCCTTCACGTTCTGGGACGCCGTGGCAACAGGACTTGGATCTGTGCGGATGCCGCTCCTTCTCGCGGTTTCCGGAATCCTTGCCGCTTCCAAGGTCCGCAACGGGTTCGGCAACGGAAAGGCGTGGAGCTCCAGCCTGAGCAACTACTACCTGTATGCCGTCTGGCTGCTTGTCTATGCGCTCCTCAGCATTGTCCTGGCTGATTCCCCGCGGCCCCAGCGGGTGGTGTCCGTCGGTGACTTCTTCCTGCAGCTGATAGCCCCGGATACTCCCCTGTGGTTTATTTTTGCCCTGGCCGTCTACGTACCACTACTGACCTTCTGCAGGAAGCTTCCGCCGTCGGTGGTGCTGGCCGCGCTTGCCGTCCTGAGCATCCTCACTGCCCTGTTCCTGGACACCACCGCGGGGCAGTGGGGCAAGGTGCCGGAGTTGGCCGTTTTCTTCGCGGCAGGAGTGTACGGAAAGAACCTCTTCCTGCACATCGCCGAAGCCCGCACGGTGCTCTGTTTCGCTGTGGCCGCCCCAGTCTTCGTCGCCCTGATGGCGCTGCCGGAGATACATCCCGGCATCGACCAGGCCGTCTACATCCTGCAGGGACTGGCGGCGGCCGCGGCACTTGTGGCCTTCATCAGTGCCATCACCAGGTACCGGCACATTGCCGCGGTGGGGTCCTGGGTCGGCCGCCGCACCCTTGGCATTTACCTCCTGCACACGCCGATCGTGGACTTCCTTGTCCTGGCTTTCCATGGGCCCTTGTCACCGGTTGCGCCGGCCATCTCGAACTCGGTGCCCATGGCCCTGCTGTACCCCCTTGTGCTGACCTGTGCGGTCATCGCAGCCTGCGTAGGGTCCGAATACCTCCTCAGGAAGTGCGGGCTCACTTTCCTCTTCCAGCGTCCCGGCTCGGCTCCGGGCCGGGTCCCCTCCGGTGCGCGGCTGCTGTCCAGGCTCTAGGATCGGACCATGACTGATTCCCCTGCAGGGTCTCAAACGGAAATCCTGGCCGCCGATGAGTGCTGGAAGTATCTTCGGTCCTCCTACATCGGCAGGCTGGCGGTCATCAACGGTGACGTTCCGGAGATCTTTCCCGTGAATTTCTCCGTAGCTGGGGAAATTCTGGTGTTCCGCACCGCGCCGGGCACAAAGCTTCGCGCCCTGCTCAGCGGTGCAGTTGCCGCCTTCGAGGTGGACGGGCTCAATCCGTATGCCACGGAGGTCTGGAGCGTGGTGGCGAAGGGCAGGCCCGAACCCTTCGATGAAACCCGGATGTCCCTGCCGGACGCGGACGCCGACCGGGAACCGTGGCAGCCGGGTATCAAGGACCACCTGGTGGCCCTTACGCCTACGGACCTCAGCGGGCGCAGGTTCGCGGTCAGGTCACGGACGCGGTGGTGGCCGCCGGTGGATTTTTCCGCCGACTGGCTGTAGGGATTGGCTGTCGTCCCCGGCCTGCTTTGGAACTGAACGCTGCCGTTTGGGCTGGACGCTTCAGGGCTGGAGGACCACCTTGAGCGCTTTGGTCTCGGCGGCGCGGGAGAAGGTGTCGTAGGCGTCGAGGAACTGGTCGAAGCCAAAATGGTGTGTGGCGAACTTTTCCGCCCGGATTTTTCCCTGTGACACCAGCTTGAGCAGCATGGGCGTGGTGTTGGTATTCACCAGTCCCATGCTGATGTTGATGTTCTGGATCCAAAGATCCTCGAGGTGCAGTTCCACCGGTTTTCCATGCACTCCCACGTTGGCCACCGAACCGCCCGGCCGGACAATGTCGGTGCACATCGCGAACGTCGCCGGCACGCCCACCGCTTCGATGGCCACGTCGACGCCGTGTCCGCCTGTGAGAGCCAGGACCTGTTCCTTCCAGTCAGCGCTGCCGGAGAGGACCGTATCCGTGGCCCCGAACTCCTTCGCCTTGTGGAGGCGGTTGGCGTCCAGGTCGATGGCCACCACAGTGGCGGCGCCATAAAGCCCTGCCGTGGTGATTGCCGCCAGACCCACCGGCCCTGCACCCACCACCGCGACGCTGTCGCCGGGCTTGACCCTGCCGTACTGGACCCCGATTTCGAAGCCGGTGGGAAGGATGTCCGAGAGCATGACAGCCTGTTCATCGCTCACGCCCGCAGGCAACAGGTGCAGAGAGTTGTCAGCGTAGGGCACGCGGACGTATTCGGCCTGGGTGCCGTCGATCAGGTGGCCGAAGATCCATCCAGTGCCTTGCTGGCCTTCTGCTCCAAGGCAGTGTGAGTACAGGCCCGACTTGCAGTTGGCACAGTGCCCGCAGGATTTGATGCAGGAGATGATGACGCGGTCGTTGACCTTGAGGCCGGTCACGGAAGGGCCGGTCTCCACCACCGTGCCCACTCCCTCGTGGCCCAGGATCCGGCCCTGCTGTACGGCGGGCACGTCACCTTTGAGGATGTGCAGGTCGGTACCGCAGATGGTGGTGGTATCGACTTGGACGATTGCGTCGCCGGGTTGCTGGATCCGGGGGTCGGGGACGTCGGTCCAGGACTTTTCGCCGGGTCCGCCATAAACGAGGGCTTTCATGGGCTGTTTCCTTAAGGTGAGGGCCGGCGCTGGGTTCGCCGGCCGGCTGTTGATGTCTGGCGATGGGCTGGCTGCATTTCCGCGGGCTGGAGAACGGGAAGGCCTTCCCCTGGTGGCCATTCGGTCCGGAGTTTTGCAAGGTGCAAAGTCGCAAGCACCAGGAACAGCGCCGAGAGACCAAGTGCCTGCAGGAGTGCCGCCCCGTCCGGCACTGCCCCAAACAGGGGCGTAACCAGCCCACCCGCTGCAGATGCGTCAGCATGGCCACCTTTCGCAGGGAAGATCAGCTTCCCGGGTGTCTCCCCAGCGTCCCATCGGCCCTCCCGGCGTCCAAGGGCCTTAGGTCCTTCCCTTGAGGCCGGGCCTTTGTGCCCTTTTCGGAGGCAGGAGGGTTGCCTACGCTTTGGCGTATGACTGACAACACGAACGTACCGGCGCCGGAAATCCTTGACGCGGAGGAATGCTGGGCACTCCTCTCCCAAACCGGGGTGGGACGGCTGGCCGTCATCGCCGATGGCCATCCCGACGTCTTTCCCGTCAACTACAAGTTGGACGGCCAATCGCTGGTTTTCCGCACGGGCAGCGGCACCAAGCAGCAGGCAATCCAGTCGGATGCCGTTGTTGCACTGGAAGCGGACGCGGTCAGCTCACAATTCGGTCTTGCCTGGAGCGTCGTCATCAAGGGCAAGGCACAGGAGACGACGCCCACGGGCCCTGACCTGGATGAGATCCGCCGTGCCTTGTTTCCGTGGCAGGGCGTCGGGCAGGAGCACTTCATCCGCATCACGCCGGAGTCCATCACGGGGAGGCGCTTTACGGTAAGCGCGCCGCTGCTGTGGCAGACCCCGCTGGATGATGCAACCCGGGCGGGCTTCGAATAAGGAGCCGGCGGGGCGGAGGCACCGGCAGGCCAACGGAGCGGGAGGCGCTGTGCGCGCATGGTGGGTGAACGAGCCCGGACCCATATCCACCCGTCCCCTGGTGCTGGGACACAGGGACACCCCCAGTCCTGCCGCCCGCGAACTCCTGGTGGAGGTTACCGTCTGCGGTGTCTGCCGCACAGACCTCCATCTCGCTGAAGGAGACCTGGCACCGCAGCATCCGCACGTGGTGCCCGGCCACGAAGCAGTCGGCGTCGTCATTGAAACGGGGGCGGACTGCTCCCGTTTCAGGCCAGGAGACAGGGTTGGGGTGGCCTGGCTTGGCGGGACCTGCGGCAAATGCCCCTACTGCCGCCGAGGTGACGAGAACCTTTGCTCGTCACCGGTCTTTACCGGTTGGGACCGGGATGGCGGCTACGCGGAGCACCTGACGGTGGCGGAGGACTTCGCCTACCCTGTGCCCGCCCCGTTCACCGACGAACAGGCTGCACCGTTGCTGTGTTCCGGGATCATTGGGTACCGCGCCCTGAAACGCGCCGCGCTGCCGGTCGGCGGGCGCCTGGGCATCTACGGATTTGGCAGTTCAGCCCACATCACGGCCCAGTTGGCGCTCAAACAGGGCGCCTCCGTGTTCGTGATGACGCGTTCTGCGAGCGCGAGGTCACTGGCACTGGAGTTGGGAGCGGAGTATGCAGGCGACGCGTACGCCGAACCGCCAGTACCGCTCGATTCCGCTATCCTCTTTGCCCCGGCAGGCAACCTGGTTCCCGTCGCACTGCGTGCCCTCGACCGTGGCGGGACGCTGGCCATTGCCGGGATCCACCTGACCGACATCCCGGCCCTGGGTTACGCCAGGGAACTCTTTTTTGAACGGCAAGTGCGGAGCGTGACCGCCAACACCAGGGCGGACGGGCACGAGTTCCTCACCCTCGCAGCCCGGCTGTCCCTGGCCCTCACCACCACGGTCTACCCGTTTGACGCTGCGGACAAAGCCCTGGAAGACCTGGCGGCGGACAGGGTTACCGGATCGGCGGTCCTGCGGGTCCGACCGGAACATGATGCGCCATAGTTTTTGCAGAGCGCTTTATTCAGAAATCCCCGCACCCAGGAAGCCCAGGAAGCCCGCCCGGGAACACGCGGGCTTCCCGTGACCGGGGCAATTCAGCCGAACAGGACGGCAGCTTCCTGATAGCGCGCCTCCGGCACCACTTTCAGTTCCCCCAGCGCCTCCTCCAGCCCGACGTTCACGATGTCCGTGCCACGCAGCGACACCATGGTTCCCCATCTGCCCGCTGCTGCGGATTCGACGGCGGCCAGGCCCAGGCGGGTGGCAAGGACACGGTCGAAGGCCGTGGGTTCGCCGCCGCGCTGGATATGCCCCAGGACGGTGGCCCGGGTTTCGATGCCGGTCCTGATCTGCAGTTCCCCTTCAAGCAGCAGTCCAATGCCGCCCAGGCGTGGCCTGCCAAAAGTATCCAGGCCGCGGGGCGCGTAAGGCGCCGCGTGCCCCTCGGGTGCGAAGGCTTCGGCCACCACCACAAGGGGCGCCCTGCCCCGGTCCCGGGCGGACAGCACCCACGAGCAGACCTGGTCCAGGGATACGGGATGCTCCGGTATCAGGATGGCGTGCGCGCCTGAGGCCATTCCGGAATGCAGCGCTATCCACCCGGCGTTGCGGCCCATCACTTCCGCGACCATGCAGCGGTGATGGGATTCCCCCGTGGTCCGCAGGCGGTCTATCGCTTCCGTGGCAGTCTGGACTGCGGTGTCAAAGCCAAAGGTGTAGTCCGTGGCGCCAAGGTCGTTGTCGATGGTCTTGGGCACCCCCACCACGTTGATGCCTTGCGCGCACAGTTCCCGGGCAGCCGCCAGCGTCCCCTCTCCCCCGATGGCAATCAGGCCCTCCAGTCCGTTTCGCCGAAAACAGGCCCGTACCCCTTCGATTCCATTGCCCACCAGCGGGTTGGTCCGGGACGTGCCCAGGATGGTTCCGCCCAGGCGTGAGATCCCACGGACGCCCGTCCGGGGCAAGGGAATAGCGTCCTGTTCCAGGACACCCCGCCACCCGTCCCTGAATCCGACGAATTCGTACCCGTGGGCGACGTCCCCGCCCAGTACTGCTCCCCGGATGACGGCGTTGACCCCCGGGCAGTCACCACCACTGGTGAGGATCCCCAGCCGCTTCACGACGCCACCAGTCCGGGTTCCCGGGCAGGTATCGGAAAGTGCCGGGTCCGGCCGGGAGTCAGGACAACATCGGTGCCGTACACATGCACCTTGATGGGGCCGGCGTCGCCGGGGGCGGAGGCGATGCTCATCCGGCCGTCCTTGAGGTGCACCCGAAGCCGATGCCCCCTGTACAGGACCTCGAAGGCCACGGCGCGAAGACCCGTGGGCAGGTTGGGAGCGAATACGATCGTCTCCCCGCTGAACCGAAGGCCCGCGAAGCTGCGCTGCACCACGTCGATCGTGCCGCCCATCGCGCCCAAATGGATCCCCGCGCGCGTGGTGCCGTGCTGGGTGTCGTCCAGATCGGCGTCGAGCGCTTCCCGGAAGCTGTCCCAGGCCCTGTCCGCGTCCAGGCCTGCCAGGACGGATGCGTGCGCAACCCTGCTCAGTGTGGACCCGTGGGCAGTCCTGGCCAGGTAATACTCGATGGTCCGGTTGAGTTGTTCCTGCGTGAATCCGTAGTGCAGCCGCTGGAGGATGGTGACCAGTCCTTCGTGGCCCAGCAGGTACGGCAGCATGAGGACATCCGCCTGTTTTGCCAGCTTGTAGCAGTTGGTCGCGTCGTTCTCTGCTTCCAGGATCAGGTCCAGGCGTTCAATGTCGCCGTACTTGTCCCGGTAATGCTCCCAATCAAGCTCCTTCAAGTCCCCGTAGCCTTCGAACTGGCTAATGACGCCGTCACTGTGAAAGGGGACGTACATCGCGCTTGCCATGTGCGACCACCCGGCTGTTTCCTCATCGGTGACACCGAGGCGTTCCATGAGCCCGGCACGCTCGCTGCCATGCAGGAAGGACATGATGCCCGCCGCCTCGGAGCAGACCCACGCCGCCATGACATTGGTGTAGGCATTATCGTCCAGGCCCGGTTTGTCCCGGCCAAGGTACCCCGTGTGGTATTCGTCCGGTCCCACCACGTCGCGCAGGTGGTACCGGCCGCCTTGCTCGTCGTAGCAGGCCAGGGAACGGAAGAACCTGGCGACCTCAATTACCAGCTCAGCCCCCTTTTGGAGGAGCCAAATCTTGTTGCCGGTGGCCTGGAAGTACTGCCAGGCGTTAAAGGCAACGGCCAGGCCCGAGTGGACCTGAAGATGCGAGTGGTCCTCCACCCACCTTCCGGATCTTTCGTTGTACAACCATTTCGGTGTCTCCTCGGTCCCGTCACTGCCGCTCTGCCATGGAAACTTAGCCCCCGCCAACCCCGCCACAGCTGCAGCATGCCGGGCAGCGGGAAGCCGCCGCCACCGGTAATCGAGCACAGAGCGGGCAATGTCGGGCGTCCTCGAGGTGAGTACAGGCAGGACGAACAGCTCATCCCAAAAGACGTGGCCACGGTAGCCTTCGCCGTGCAGGCCGCGCGCGGTGACGCCGGCATCGAGTTCGGCAGTGTGGTGCGTCAAGGTCTGCAGCAGATGGAAGATATGCAGGTTAAGGACCAGTTGCACCTGGACCGGGGCGTCGATGTCCACCAGGAACGGCCGGAGTTCGCGCCGCCAGGCCTCCTCGTGCGCCGCCAGCAGCGCATCATAGTCTCCGCCCGTGCGCTCCAGCACGGCCCTGGCCCCCGTCTCCGGGGAGGAGATGGCGCGGTCGCGGGAGGTTACCACTGCCACTGTCTTGGTGATCCGCGCCGCCTTGCCCGCCTCAAGGGAAAGCAGGAAGGTGTGGAAGTGGTACGCACCTTTCCTGCCCTCGATTCCGGCCGCCTCGCGGCGAAAGAATGTTCGGTAGGCTGCAGCGATGCGGATCAGGCTTTGGGTTGTTTCGACTTCGACGACGGAGGTTGCGTCGGGTGGCACCTCCGGGCTGGAGCCGCGCAGGGCGGTCCTGTCGGCGAGATGGACGTCGGAGCCCTGGGCGCGTTCAGGCAGGTTGGCGTTACGCACGGCGGCATTTATTCCGCTGCGGACTTCCACGTCACCGTTCCAGCCCAGGGCAGTGATTACCGTTTCGAGGACCAGCAGGTGGGGTTCGGCCATGGATGCAAAGCGGGTTTGCACCACTTCCAGCCGCCGGTGGTCCGCGCCCTCCAACAGCAGCCTGCGCTCAAGCAGCGCCTTTTTGAGGTCCAGGACACGGCGCTCCCGGATTACGGTCATCCCGCCCTCCGACCACCACGGCTGGCCGGACAGGCGCAGATCGAGCGGCAGGCAGTCCGGTGCGTTGACCATGTGTTCTTCCAGCAGCGTCTCTCCGGCTGCCGTGGCCAGGACCCGGTTGTACACGCCCGCAAGATACATTCCTGCGTAGCTGAAGGGGCCGCCCTCGGGTGCCGCCCCCCGGACGCCCATGTAGCCGTTACCGAGGGTAGTCAGGGCTTCCCGGTGTCCCTCGTGCGCGGCGTCGAACCCTTCGTAAACGAGGTGCCAGGCGTTACCGATGACTTGTCCCAGGTCCAGCTCTCCCACGTCGTTGAGGACTATTCCCGCACCGGCCGCTTCGAGCTGGCGGCGGTTACCCGTGCGGTCGATTCCCACTACGAGGCCGAACCCGCCCCGCCGGCCGGCTTCAACCCCCGCCGCCGAATCCTCCACCACCACGGCGTGCGCCGGGGCCACCCCGAGCCGTGACGCGGCCGCGAGAAACACGTCCGGTGCAGGCTTTCCGCGCAAACCCAGCCCGGCCGCCGTCGTTCCGTCCATCACTACGTGGAACAGATCGTGGATGCCTGCCGCCTGCAGGACCAACGCGGCGTTGCGGCTTGACGTGACCACGGCGGTTGGAACCGCCGCGCCCTCAAGCCGCTGCAAAAGTTCGAGCGTCCCGGGGTAGCTCTGGACGCCGTCGTCCCGGAGGTGTTGCAGGAAGTATTCGTTCTTCCAGGCGCCCAAGCCGAATCCCGTCCAGGCTCCGGCTTCGTCAGTATCTTTCCCCTTTTCAATCTGCACCCCGCGGGCGGCCAGGAACCGCACCACCCCTTCCTCACGCGGCATCCCGTCAATGAAGGTGAGGTAGTCCGCCCTGCTGAGGGTGGCACGGTTGGCGCCCGCGGGAACCCGGGGGTCGTGCAGGATCCGGTCAAACGCATCTTTCCATGCAGCCTGGTGGACCAGCGCCGTGTTGGTGACCACCCCGTCGAGGTCGAAAATGACGGCGTCGAATGGTGGCTTGGCGGCAGCGGCGGTGGGCGACCCGATCATAGGTCAGTGGTACCAGCAAGAGCACGTTCCGGAAAGGGCCGATGGGCCCGGCGCCGGCTACGCAGTGCCCCTGCCTGCGGCGTGTCCCACGTGGTTCCACCAGGTCAGCGGCGACGTGATGGTGAAACGCCTTCCGCTGACGGCGGTGGGGACAATGCGGACGAAGTGGTCCTTTTCGCCCGCCTGCCAGGGAAAGAGTGTCAGTCCGGCCCCGGTCAAGAGTTCCTCTGAAGGGTCCAGGATGACGGCCCTGCCTTTGACCAGCACGCTCCACGCCTGGGACGTGTCATGGCCGTCGGCTTCAAGCGCGACGGCGAGTGGTCCCCCGGCTGCGCGCAGTTTGGTTCCTTCCCCGGTGCGGAACACAACTGACTGTTGGTCCACCTTGAAGTTGACCGGAAAGACTTCCGGATACCCGTCCACCAGTACGGCCAGGTGGCCGACGGACACTCCCCGGAGGAGGTCCCAGCACGTTCCGGCATCCAGGACTTCGGTGGGCGTTTGCGGGGCGTCATTGTGCATGATCCGAACTTAGCGGCGCGCCGGCCCGGGGACTAGAGCATTTCGTCCCAGCCGAGGAGTCGCGTTTCAGTGCAGACTCCCGGCAGGCAATCACCGGCGCAGGGCAAAGAAAAACACCCCGGTCCGAAGACCGGGGTGTTTTCGATGACTCGAGCCATCCGTGAAGGATGGCCCGAACCGTGGGGTGGAGATGGGGGGAATTGAACCCCCGTCCGATGTCGTGTTGTCAGGGCTTCTCCGGGCGCAGTTTGCGTCGGATTTTCTCGGCCCCAGCCATGCTGCAAACAGCTAGCTGATCCGGGCCCAGTCATCTAAAAGTCCCGTTTACTCCGATGACGGGAGCAAACAGCAGTGGCTATCTAAATGACGCCAGGATCCGGGGCGATAGCAACCCCGGGCTGACGGACTGTCTTACTGCTTAGGCAGCGAGAGCGAAGTCAGTGCGCTTAGATTCGGCACTTATTGGTTTGCAGAAAGCGTTTACGAGATAATTCTGCATCCTCGGCCCGCTTCACCTGTCGCGACTAACACCGTCGAAACCGATCATCCCCGTATTTTGTTACCAAACCGGCTGGCAAGCCTGCCGGACTATTCATACTAACGTATGCCTCGGCGAAATAATTCCTACCGGCGCCGGTTGCGTTCGCGCATCTCGCGCTGGGCCTCGCGGTTGTCCTGCTGCTCCCGCAGCGTCTGCCGCTTGTCGTACTCCCGTTTACCGCGGGCAACGGCGATTTCCACCTTGGCGCGGCCGTCCACGAAGTAGAGCTGCAGTGGCACGATGGTGTAGCCGGCTTCCTGAACCTTGCGGGAGATCTTGATGAGCTCCTCGCGGTGCAGCAGCAGCTTACGGCGCCGGCGGGCAGCATGGTTGGTCCAGCTGCCCTGGTTGTACTCGGGAATGTGGATGGCTTCCATCCACAGTTCGTCGTTATAGAACGTGCAGAATCCGTCCACCATGGAGGCGTGGCCTTCGCGCAGGGACTTCACTTCGGTGCCCATCAGCGCGATGCCGGCCTCGTAAGTGTCCAGCACGTGGTAGTCGTGCCGGGCCTTGCGGTTGGTGGCCACCACCTTACGGCCACTTTCTTTAGGCACGGGAAAACTCCTCAAGTTCAGGTTGACAGCTCCCCGCCTGGCGGCGCGGAGCTATCCCAGTCTACGGCAGCGCTGTTCTGCCCTACAGCAGCCCCATGGGGTCTACAGCCTTGCCGTTGAGCCAGGTTTCGAAGTGGGCGTGGCAGCCGGTGGAGTTGCCTGTGCTGCCGGAGTAGGCGATGAGCTGGCCCTGGGAAACGTGTTGCCCGTTCGAGACCACGATGCTCGAGTTGTGGTAGTAGATGGTGGTCAGGGTGTTGCCCTGCACCAGGCCATGATCGATCTTGACGCGCCACCCGCCACCGTCGGCGGAGTTCCAGCCGGAGCTGAAGACCTCCCCGGCCGCCGCCGCGTATACGGGGGTGCCGCAGGCCGCACCGAAGTCGATTCCGGTGTGCATGTAGCCACCGGTGCCATAGAAGTCGATCGTTCCCGGCGGGGTTGTTCGGTAGCCAAAGCCCGAGGTGATGGGGATGCTGCCGTCGAAGGGGTGGCGAAGGCCAAAGGCCGACGGCGACCCCACTGCGGGCGGTACGTACGGCTGGACGGGCGGGGCGGGTCGGTTCGCTGCCGCGGCAGCAGCGGCAGCAGCGGCGGCAGCCGCAGCAGCAGCCTCTGCCTGTCGGCGCTGCTCCGCTTCCCAGGCTTCGCGGGCTTTGCGGTCGCGTTCTGCGATCTCGTTGGCCACTTGGTTCTGGTTGGCCTGGACACCGGCCAGTTGGGCCTGGATTCCCGGCTTGGCTGCCTGGAGCTCGGCGTCAAGGCGGGTGGTATCAGCGATCAGTTGGTCTACCTGGGCCTTCTTCGCTGCTGCTTCGTCGCGCGCAGCCTTTTCCCGTTCGAGCGCGGCGTCGGCTTTGGCCTTGAGGTCCTTGATCTCCGCTTCCACGGCCTGGAGGCGGGCTTCGGAGTTGACGTTGGTGGCATTCTGCTGGTTGAGCTTGTCCATGGCTGCGTTCTGGCTGCGCATGGCCTGGTCCGCCAGGTCCATGGTTTCAGTCAGGCTGCTGCCGCTGATGGAACCGAAGAACAGGGACAGATTGGAGGGAACGCCACCGGATTTATAGGCCTGCGTGGCGATTTGGCCGATCAGTTTCTTGGTGTCGGCGATCTTCTGCTTGTCCGTTTCCAGCTGCTGGGTGATCTTGGCCTTGTTCTGCTGGGCCATGTCGACACGCGCGGCCAGTGCCTCCGATTCCTTGACGGCGCTGGCCACGCGGCCCTGCGCGTCGAGCAGCGCCTGCTGGGCACCCGGCAACTGGCCCTGGTAGATCACCAGGTCGCCGGCGGCCTTTGCGATCCGGGAATCGACAAATTCGAGGGAAGCCTGCACGCGTGCGGCTTCTGCTTCGAGCGCGGCTTTGCGGTCCTCGAGGTCGTCGGCGAAGGCGACGGGCGTGGCAACCGCCATGCCCGCAGAAAGCATGATGGTGAGCACGCCGCTAACGATCCCCAAGCGGCGCGCAGCGGCCCGTCCCTGGCTGTGGCGGGGACGGGGCAAGGTTTGATCAGTTACGTTCATGGGCATTCCTTGGTCGGTGTGCACAGCCTAAACGCGCAAATATCTACGTAAGGTCAAGAGAGACGAAATTCCTGCCAAGGATCCGCCAAGGACCAGCAGCGCCGGGGCGAGGATCAGGGTCTGGCCGGAGGAGATGAAGGCCGTATCGGGGTACTGGCGCGACATGTAGTCGCCCAGGAAGAACCGCGCCACCGCCCACAGGGTGCCCGAGGCCAGGGCGGCGCCGATGACTGCTGCGATGACGCCTTCCAGGATGAACGGCAGTTGGATCACGGTTTTGGAGGCCCCGACGAGCCGCATGATTCCGGTTTCCCGGCGCCGGCTGAACGCTGAGAGCCTGATGGTGGTGGCGATGAGCAGGATGGCGCAGACGATCATGACGCCTGCGATGCCCACGGCCACCAGGGAGGCCCCGTTCATCACCGAGAACAGGCGTTCAAGCAGTTGGCGCTGGTCAATCACGGTTTCGACGCCCGGCTGGGACGAAAACGTCTCACTGATGATCTGGTATTTTTCCGGGTCCTTCATGTTGATCCGGAACGATGCCGGCAGCTGGTCCGGCGTCACGGAATCGACGATGGGCGAATTGGAGAACTGGTCCTTGAAGTGCTTGTAGGCCTCATCCTTGGACTCGAACTGGAAGTCGTTGATGTACTGCGCCACGGCCGGGGACTCCAGGAGTGCGTTGAGGCCCTGTTGCTGCTCCGGGGTGACTGGCCCGGACGCGCAACCGGGCGCCGTCGAACCTTCGCTGCACAGGAAGATGGCTACCTGGACTTTGTCGTACCAGTAGCCTTTCATCTGGTTGATCTGCATCTGCAGCATGCCCGCAGCGCCCACGAAGGTGAGGGACACGAACGTCACCAGGATGACCGAGACCACCATGGAAAGGTTGCGGCGCAGGCCGCTGCCGATCTCGGACAGAATGAACGCGAGCCTCATCGCTGGGCCTCGCCTTCGTCGCTCTTACCCGGCAGTCCGCCGTCGGGCGTCTCCCTGCCGCTTGCGTCCTTCAGGCGCCGGGACTGGCCGACGACCGGAATCATCGAGGTGTACAGTGCCTTGGCTTCGTCGCGGATCACCACGCCGTTCTTGAGCTCGACCACCCGCTTGCGCATCTCGTTGACGATGTCGTCGTCGTGCGTGGCCATCACCACGGTGGTTCCGTTCTGGTTGATCTTGTCCAGCACACCCATGATGCCCATGGAGGTGGTGGGGTCCAGGTTTCCGGTAGGTTCGTCGGCGAGGAGGATCCCGGGGCGGTTGACCACGGCGCGGGCGATGGCGACGCGCTGCTGCTCGCCACCGGAGAGCTCGTGCGGCATGCGGTGTTCCTTGCCCTCAAGTCCCACCGTTTTTAGGACCTCGGGGACGGTGTCGCGGATGACGCTGCGGCTCTTGCCGATTACCTGCATGGCGAAGGCCACGTTCGCGAACACATTCTTTTGGGGCAGGAGGCGGAAGTCCTGGAAGACGACGCCGATGCCCCGGCGGAGGCGCGGAACGCGCCAGCTGGAAATCCTGGCTACGTTCTGGCCGGCGACGTAGACGGCGCCGGACGTGGCGCGGTCTTCCTTGAGCACGAGCCGGAGGAACGTGGACTTTCCGGAGCCGGACGCACCGACGAGGAAGGCGAATTCGCCGCGATCAATCTCAAGGGTGACGGAGTCCAGCGCCGGCCGGGCTTTCTGGTCGTAAACCTTGGTGACATTTTCGAATCGGATCATGGCCCTAAGTACCCTGCAGGGCATGGCTGATTCTTCTGATGCAGCCCAGTTCTGCAGCCGGTGCACGGGTCTTCGTTTGGGGGAAAGTAGGGCCCCGGCCCCTTGACTATACGCAAAACGTCCGGTGGTTGGCCGGGCTTGTGGGGGCGTGTCGCCGGATCAGCGGTCCCCCCGCCTTGGAGCCAGGGCTACTTTTCGGCGTTCCGGTTGTCTGTACGCCAGCGGATGCCGGCGTCGATGAAGTCGTCAATTTCGCCGTCGAACACTGCGGCGGTGTTGCCTACCTCGTGCTCGGTGCGCAGGTCCTTCACCATTTGGTACGGGTTCAGGACGTAGGAGCGCATCTGGTCGCCCCAGGACGCCTTCACGTCCCCGGCCAGCGCCTTCTTTTCCGCATCCTCCTGCTCCTTTTTCAAGAGCAGGAGACGGGACTGCAGCACGCGCATGGCGGCTGCACGGTTCTGCAGCTGGGACTTTTCGTTCTGCATGGACACCACGGTGCCCGTGGGGATGTGGGTAAGCCGGACAGCGGAGTCGGTGGTGTTCACCGACTGGCCGCCAGGGCCGGATGAACGGAACACGTCCACCCTGATTTCGTTGTCCGGGATCTCGATGGAGTCGGTCTGTTCGATCAGCGGAATGACTTCAACAGCAGCGAAGGAGGTCTGGCGGCGGCCCTGGTTATCAAACGGGCTGATCCTGACAAGGCGGTGGGTACCGGCTTCCACGCTGAGGGTCCCGTACGCGTAGGGCGCCTTCACCTCGAAGGTGGCGGATTTGAGCCCGGCCTCCTCCGCGTAGGAGGTATCCATGACGGTAGTGGGATAGCCATGCCGTTCCGCCCAGCGGAGGTACATACGCATGAGCATCTCTGCGAAGTCTGCGGCATCCACGCCTCCCGCGCCCGCGCGGATGGAAACCACGGCCTCGCGCTCGTCGTACTCGCCCGAGAGCAGCGTCACGACTTCCAGGTCCTTGAGCGCTTTCTTGATGGACTCGAGTTCAGCCGCGGCCTCCCCCATCGAGTCGGCGTCGTCCTCATCCTGCCCGAGCTCAACCAAGACTTCCAGATCATCGATCCGGGCGGCAAGGTTGGTGAGACGTTCCAGTTCCGACTGCCGGTGGGAGAGCCTCGAGGTGATTTTCTGTGCGGCCGAGGGGTCGTCCCAAAGGTCCGGCTCCCCTGCCCGCTCGCTGAGTTCGGCGATGTCTTCCTTGAGTGCCTCCACGTCGGTGACGCGTTCAATGGACTCGTAGGTGGCGCGGAGCGCCCGGATTTCAGCGGAAAAATCAATATTGGCCATGGTGGTTTAAGCCTACGCTATCGGGGCATACCGCCCGGCTCGGCGCGTGGGCTGGCGAGTGCACGTCGCCTTGAAGGCTGGCGGGCCAGTGCTTCAGCGGGTCAGGCGTGAACGCGCAGTGGATGTCGCCTCGATACGGATGCCGTCAGGAACCAGGAAATTCACTACGGGCGGGTGCACGGCGGCAGTGAGTACCACGACGGCGGTGGAACCGTCCGGCGTGCCCGTTGCGCCGGCGACGGCAAGGCCGGAAAAACGCTGGGAGGCGGGGCTCCTGGCGACGAAGTCTGCGGCCACATTTCGAACCCGGCCGGGGTTGAGGACAGCGGACGGGCTTCCCCCCTCTGCTGAGACTTCGCCCAGCGTGTAGCTGTCGGCCGCGGCCAGGGACGCCCCGTCCGCCAAGGACAAGAGGCGCTTGTGCTCCAGGTACACCGCGGTGATGCCGACGACCACCGTCGCCACCAAAAGCGCCAGGAGCACGTAGCCGAGGATCATCACCATCAGCTGTCCGCTTTCGTCCGCTTCCCTGCGACTCACCGGTACCGACCTACGAGCTGGGTGGAGGACGCTTCCACCTCTGTTGCGGACAACCCTTCGGCAAACGGCACGAACGGCAGGGGCACACTCAGGCTGACGGTCACTGTTACCGCAGTGCCCGCCGCCTGGCAGTCCGCAGGATTGCAGGTGGTGGTCATGGTGGCGCGGTCCGGTTGGTGCCCGAAGTCGGAAAGGGCGAGGGCCACCGCCTGTTCCGCCGCTGCCTGCGCCGTGGCGGAATCGGGCTGGGCGACAAAAACCTTCGCTGCCTGGTCTGCGGCACCCACCACCGCAAACGAGCCTCCCTGGATCTGGCCAACCGTGATCACGAAGTACACGAGTGGGACCATGAGCAGGAGTGCAAGGAAGGTGAACTCGACTACGGCGCTTCCCTGTTCACTGGAATGCCGCTGCCCGCGCACCCCCGGCACGCCGGGCACGCGGCCGGAAGATTTATGTTCGGCGCCCTGCCCAGGCCCTTGGGATGCGCAACCCGGCTCGTATTCGGCCGATCTCCGCAGGCACAGCACTTCTGCCAGACGCACCCGAAAGCGCCGGTGGGCGCTGGAATAGAACCGAACTGTGGCCCCGCGCAACGGTGTGGACGGGGACGGATCAGGGCTGAACGGCCGCATGCCCTTTCACCTCCAGCATGTCCCGCGGTCCGATCAGACCGAGGACGGGCATTGGAGACCGTACGGTCACCTCCAGTGTGCGCATCCCTTGCACGTTTACTTCCCGGGTACTGACCTGTTCCGCAAAGCCTTGATTCAAGGCCATGCTGATGAGGCTGCGGGTTCGTTCCTCGGCATCGGAGGCGCTGCGGTCCGCAAGGGTTCCATACCGCGCCCCCGATGCTGCAGCATCAATGAGCGTATTCCGGACGTGCAATACTAGCGTCAGTTGGATGATCGCCAGGAAGAACATTGTCAGCAGCCCGCCGACCAGGACGAAGTCCACAACGGCCGAACCCCGCTCGCCGGGCCGGGACAACTCAGGCTGCACCGCCGGCCCGGGAGCGGACACCCTCATGGTTCAGTTCCCCACCTTGTCCATCGCCTGGTTGAACATCGCCTCCAGCGCCGGGCCTGCAAGCGCCAGCAGGGCTGCGACCAGGACGGCGGACATCAGGGTTATCATCACCCATCCCGGAACGTCACCACGTTCAGGATCATCGCCCGGGTTCATCACGGTCAATTCGGCGATATCCTGTCCATCGCTGCCGTGTCCGCCCCTAAGAGACTGCGGCCGGCCCGCCCGTCCCACCTGTAACTGGAGCAAGGCTGCGAGGCCAAGAAGCAGCATTACGAAGCGGGTTCCCATGGTTTTCATCTTGCGTCCTATTCCTGTTTCCTAGAGGGGACATGAAGGTGTTGCTGAAGGGGAGTCCCGGGTCTGGCATCCATCAGAAGCCCAAGTTGATGGCAGCGAGGCCGGGAAATACCGCGAATACGACGGTTAGGGGAAGTACCCCGAAGACAAGGGGCACCATCATGGCGATCTCCTTTTTCCCGGCAGCTTCCATAAGGTCACGCTTCGCTGAGTCCCGTACGTCCTGCGCCTGTGCCCGGAGCACGTCCGCCAAAGGTGTTCCTCTTTCCACCGCCACGACGATCCCGTCAACGAACCTGACCAGTGGTGCAAGGTCGGTGCGTGCAGAAAACTCCTGAAGGGCCACCACCAATGGCTTACCGGCTCTTGTCTCCGCCAGGATTTTCGAGAACTCCTTGGATAGTTCACCGTTCGCACTCCTGCACACACGGTCCAAAGCGCCCGTTGCGCTCTCCCCCGCGCCCACTGCTAGGGCCATCAATTCGGCAAGGCTGGGAAACTCCGCCATCATCCGTGTTTCCCGTCGCCGAACTTGGGCGCCCAGCCAGTAGTCCCGCAGCACGAAGCCCGCTCCGGCACTACCGATGATCACGGCAGCCGCAAAAACCGGGCTGAACCTGCCGGCTGCCGCTCCGACCAGGACGACGACCAGTGCGATGACAAATCCGGCCGCCGCCCACAGCAATTGCTCTGCACGGAAGTCAAGCGGGGATTTGTTGATTCCCGCTTGGGCGAGCCGCCTACCGGTGGCCCCGGGCGAGGGGCTGAGCTTTCCCAGGGTGGTGAGCCAGTCCCGGAAGACCGGCCGGAGGATCCGTTCAAGCGGACCAAACGGCGTGAGGTTCTGTTCCCCGGCACGCAGGAGCCGCGATTCCAGGTTCTGGGACTTCAGCTGCGGCTCGATCCGTTCAGACAACGTTATGGGGCGCATCGGAGGAGACCGGAAGATAACGAGCCATAATCCAAGGCCCAAGGCAATTCCGCAGATTACGGCGGCAGGGAAAACAGTCATCAACGCAGCACCCTTTCGTCCTGCGGCAGGGCCCCGATCTTCAACATCGCTGTGTAGCAAATTAGGGAGACCACCAGCCCACCGAGCAGCACGGCGGCGCCCGTGGGCGTGTTGTAGGCCTGGATTGCTTCCGGTCTGGTCGCCAGCAGAATCATGACAATCCAGGGCGCAGCAACGGCGAGCCGGGCCGCATTGATGGTCCAGGACTGGCGTGCCTCAAGTTCACTGCGGGTGCGGGCATTTTCCCGCAGAAATTCTGCCAAGGTTCCGAGGAGCTTTCCCAGGTCTGACCCGCCCACTTCCCGCGTCAGCCGGAGTGCTTCGATAATGCGGTCAGCCACAGGGTCGGCAAGCCGATGTTTCAGCTTGTTCAAAGAACCATCGAATTGGCCCCCGGCCCGGTAGTCAGCCCCGAACTCCCGGAAGATTGGCCGCAGTTCCTCGGGCCCTTTGTCTCCAAGCTGGATAAGGGCCTCGGGTAGGGGCAGGCCTGCCCGGATAGCAGAGCGAAGATGATCAACGACGTCAGGCCAGAGTTGACGCAGCATGGCGGTCCTCTTCTTCGCCCGCCACCGAAGAAGGGTGACAGGCAGCCAGCCGCCGAAAAGACCGAAGCAACAGGCGATAGGCCAGGAGCGGCTCAGACCATAGAAGACCAGAACCACGAATACCCCGAGCCCAAGGCAAGTCCCAACCAAACCGCGGGGCGAGACCTTATCTACTCCGGCGCCCGCGAGCAGGTCCGCCATCCGGCCCGGCTTCCGCTCCCGCTTTCCATGGTCCGGCGTTTCCCAACAGGACCACCAAATGAGGAAGAAGCCAACTCCTGTCGCCGCTCCCACCAGCGCCGCGATCATCGCGGATCCAGCAGCGCGGCGACGTCGTACCCTGCCTTCGAGAACTTCTCCGCTGCGGGCATGGCGTTCGCCCGGGGCTGCAGGACGCCGTTTTCCAGGGCAAAGACCAGGGATGATTCGATTACGCCGTTTTCCACGCGTCGTCCCAAGGACAGGACTTGGGTTACTTGCCGCCGCCCGTCGGTGTGCCGGCTGCAGTGCACCACGAGGTCTATGCACGACGCAACAGTGGGGACGACGAAAGCGCTGGAAATGTTCTCCCCGGCGAGCAACGGGAGTGTGCAGATTTTGGTTACTGCATCAGGGGTAGTGCAGCTATGACGTGTACTTCATATAAGGCTTGAATCCTGAAGTCTGCCCTCGGGAAGTCGACCCCGAAATCGAACCTGGACGTGTGACTGGGCGCTCCAGGCTCGGAATATCCGGCCCGGACCTTCGACTCGCGGACACCCCGTGGAACACCTACCCGGTATCGGTTTGACCAAGGGGCAGGACATACGGTGGCGCACATTCCGAAGGGCTTGGACCCGTTGTGGCGCATCCTCCCTGAAATGTCCGTCCTACAGGAACCCCTCGCCCTCAGACTGACTCTTTAGCCACTCCTTCTTGAGCATCTTGAGAGCGAACTGACGTCGCGAATTCGGAGTCACGTCGGAGATGTTCGGAGGCGAGTCATCGACATCTTCCATGTCAGAGCCAAGGGACTCGTAGACCCGGTTCAGACCGATCATGCGGTCCAATGTTTCAAGTTCAAGGCTTCGGAGCGTTCGTTTGGCGCCCGCGCTACCCACCGACGATTGTGCAACCACAAAGCTGCCTGCAACGTCGAGCAACGGCCATGCCTCTTCCCGGATGGCGGCCTGCAACCAGATTCTCGCGCCATCCTCGTCTAGCCTGATCCAGTCCCAGATAAGGTTCCAAACGTGAACGGGGAAGTCCAGCGGACTCAGGTTCCTGTGTCTGTCGAAATCTTCCTGGACGAGCTGCAGAAATCTCACTTGGGCATCAGCGTAGGCTGCCTGTCGTTCAGGAGTGTCCTGGATAAGAAACCGATCCGTTCCTGTCGCGGCGTATATCCAGAATGATGCAAGCGCCAGCCCTTCTTCATGCTGCGCAGCGGATTCAAGCGCTGCCACAACGTCTGTCGCAGGAAGGGAAAGATAGACTCGTTGCGAAGCGTACTGAACTCGGGTCCTTGGGGTGACGAGATCATATTCATCACCGAGGAGACTGTAGTGAGAAGCCAACCATTCAAGCAGCTGCACCCCACCCTGCTTTCGCTCCTCGAAGAGATTCTCGAGTTTATCCACAAGGATGTCCGTCTTCGCGGCAAACTCCGACCCAACGCGGAGCAATTGCGGACCTGATACACCGTCGATAATCTGCTGATAGGCAGTCCTGACCAGGACATCTGAAATGTCGCCGTCCGGTACTTGAAACGAAACGAAACGGTCGAAGTAGTCGGGGTTCGAGATCCGGCCAGCCTTCGCCCGGGGTGAGTGCTCTGTCTGCGGCTCATGCCAGGCGGACTGAAACCGCGGAAACAACAGCCCGAGAACGTATGCCACTCCATCAACATGATTTTCCGAGACACGCGAGGCAGTCAACTTCGCCGACCAGTGATCTTTGCCGGTTTTCTCGCGAATTCCGAACAGGCCGTGCGCGTTCATAACAGCATCGGACGTGCCCAGCAGCTCGTCCCGCTCCCTGATCATCAGGTCGTAAACGAGCGGCTCGGCCGTCCGGAGCCAAGACACGAGCAAGAAATCGACCCAGTCCACCTCGTCCCTGACCTGACCGAAAAAAGCGTCGATCTGACCGAAATACCTCTTGATCGCCCTGGGAGTGTCCAACCTGTGCCTTATGTGGCCGCGGTAGGCCCTGGTGAAACGGTTCAGCTCTTCGGGGCTCGGACTGAGGCTGAACCTGCTCGCAAATGAATTGACTGCCTCATCGACCCAACTCGAGGTTTGCTCGGCCCGTAACGGCGGAAGATCAAGCCGAACCTGAACGATCTTTTCGAGATAGTTGATGGCCCGGCGAGGGTCCTCTGCGCCGACTAGGCCCGTGCGGCTCAAAACGTCGAGCAAGGTCTCTTCGTCGTAGGAGACAAGGTAGTAGATATTTGGCAAACGCCCAATCAGCCGGATGAGTTTGAAGACCAGGAGCAACTCTTCAGGCGCCAGCCGATCCAGGTCGTCTAGGATCATGAGAACCGGTTTGCCGGCTTTGCGCATAGCGATTTCTGCTGCTCTTCTGGTCTCTGCGACGCTCGGCGCGGCAGCTATCAACTCCGCTACGCCTGCCACCGCCTTGGACGGATCGATGCCCGCGAGACTCGCCAAGCTGGAAATCGGAGCGATGGATCGGCTGAATCCGCTAATCGAATTGCGGACCTTTTTCCACGATTTTCCGGATGGCACCGACTTGTCAAGCTCACGGAAGAAGCCCTCCTGCAGAGATGGCAGGTCTTGGTAGTGCCAAGGATTGAAGTTGATTACAACCCAATCGCTCCCAGTCCCGGCGGGAATTCCGTCCAGCTTACTGGTGAGGAGGTTCAACACACTCGTCTTGCCCGCTCCCCACGGCCCGATGAGCGCGATTACCGAGGACTCGCTCTGGGAGCGGATACGTTTCAGTAACCCGAATGACGACTCCACGAAGCCCTCCATCCCCAACAAATCCGATTCGGGGGTGTCTCCGGAAATGGGGTCATCGCTCAGCCAGCCATCGACAGTCACATTCATGGGCCGATTCTCCCATGTACTCGAACTTCGAAATTCTGCGATCAGCTCTGGCGACGGTCGCCGCGTGGCTCGGAGAGGGCTGCACCCTGAAAGCCCGTGATGAAGAGTGCGGACAGCAGTTGGCCGGTCCCGCAGTCCCGGCCCGTACACCGTTCCGCCCGTGAATCCATTTACGTGGAAGCGGCCACCGCTTTAGGGGCCCCGGACACCCTCCTCCTCAGACGATGACGTCTCCTTTGACCGCTTCCATGGCGGACTGCCATGAGGCCAGTACTTCCGGGGCGGCCTCGTTGGCATCCGCATACGCACCGGCCGCAGTCTTGTATGCGCCCGAGATAACACCGGTGTCGTCACGCTGAAGTTGAGTCAGATCCCAGCAGCTCGTTCCGCAAGCCAAGCCTCCGGCGTTGGTGGCACCCTCTGAGGTTGCCTCCCTGAACCCAGATCGGTAGGAATTGTCAGCGTACTGAAGCCACCAGGACCTATTTATTGACTTGGAAATCGGCGCGACCTAGGTTCGTCCAGCAGGTCGACCAGGGGCTGCGACATGTCCATCGACATCCCCAGCACCGAACCTCGCGTCAGCGCCCGAAATCTAGATGTGGCGACATAAGGCATGATGCCTCTCATGGGTTAAGCAAGTTTCGAAAACATCTTCAACCGGCTCTGCTTGTCAGCGATCGATCAGCGCTACCTAGAGCTATAGCGCCAGTACGCCGACCAATTCTCCGATGTGTGGCGTTGGAACGTAACGGCGACGTCGAGACGGGCATCGATCTGGTCGCCAGGGACCGCTACACTGGCCCGGCTACACCGGACACCTCGGACTCGTCAACGAACTTTAAAGATACAGACAAGTCCTGGACCCTGTGGTGGGATAAGGGCTGGCTTAGAGAAAGGAAGGTTCGTGGAATTCCGGATTATAAACAGGACCCATCGCATTGACCGCACCGGTGATCAGGTCACAAATACTGCGCACGTTTGGATCCCCGACCCGGACGGGAAACCGCGGCTTTTCTGCCTCCAGGCAGACATCCTCAGCGCGCCGTCAACTGACCGCTGCCACGCCACCGTCAGCGTCCTGATCCCCGGATTCGACTGGGTGGTGATCATGTCCCTCCCGGCTACTGAATGGCGTAACCCCCTGCCACAGCCGACGGGCCGGGAAAACGACTCCGCTATCCCACTGCACCATTTCGCCGCCGGCTTGCTCAGTCGGGGCACCGGCATCCTGATGCAGGCCCGGAACCAAGGCCTGCCGGAGCCGGAGTTAGTGCCTCCCACAGACGATGCCGGGCGGAGGACGAAGGACTTCTGGGACAGCTTCCTGCGCTCGTAACCTCTGCACCGCGGCACGCTAACATGCGCACCTCATCAGAGGTAGTGCAACCTTGACCTTTACTTCAAGTGCGGCTTGCACTGCAGTTCGTGCTGAGAGTCCGCTCGGAATCACTTCGCCCACCTAAGCGTCTGGGACACGGCCCACCCTCTGATCTCGTTCCGAAGTGACGGCGTTAAGCCCAAAGCCTCCTTGAGGATAGACGCTACCCGGCCACGCCCGGTCAAACCGGGCTGAAAGGGGGCTCTCAGGTAGTATCAGGGGCGCGGGTCCCTGGGGCCTCAAGAGTACGGAGAGGAACCTCATGCCCGAGCCTTGGCTCTCTGCTGACGACATCGCTGTTCATCTTGGCGTCACGAAGGACACCGTCTATTCGTGGATCGCCGACAAGGGCATGCCTGCGCACAAGATTGGGCGCCTTTGGAAGTTCCAAGCCAGCGAGATCGACGACTGGGTCCGCCGCGGTGGGGCCGATGCCTCGGGACCCAGTCCCCACTGATCAGTTGGCCCCTTCAAACTGCCTCGACACAAATGGGGTCAGCACATACACCTAACCAACTGCCAGATTCCGGAAGGGAGACCCGTTGACCACGCCCATCGGTTCGCATGATCGCTATGCACTGTCATTCACCAGTGGAGGGCTCTTGGTACGGGAGGCAGATGTAATCGTGGCCGAGTATCTACGCTCTCGCGACTGGGTGGTGGTACGTTATGCAGTCACTGAACAGAACCTGCTGCAGGCGCGTACGACTTCGTCGAGTGTTCGCGTGACGCGGGAAACGATCCAGCGGCTGGGCGTCTTCGATGATGCGGAACTCGAACTCCTGGCAAAGTCGAGTCTCACCGAGCGCTGTCACTTGATGTGGGCCGCTGCATGCCGCCGTTACGAGCTGATTGGTGACTTTGCGGAAGAGGTCGTCCGTGAACGGTTCCTCCTGATGAATCCGATGCTCAGCAACGAAGACTTTGAGCGGTTCATGACGGGCAAAAGTTTATGGCACCCCGAGCTTGACGAGTTAAAACCCTCTACGCGCGCCAAGCTCCGACAGAACATATTCCGGATGCTGCACGAAGTGGGCCTCCGCAGCGAAGAAGGCGCTATCGTTCCGGCGCTGCTTTCAGAACGAGTCTACGAAGCCTTTGCTGCACACCGCCCGAGCGACATCCGATTCTTTCCCACCACTCTGCCCATGGAGGCGATGCGATGAGTACGACCCAGCGAAGCCTCAGAAACGATGAGAAGCACATTTACGAGGTGCTGCGCAGTCCGCGGTTTTTGAAGATGGAGGGCCTCTCCAAGGAGGTGCCGTTCTTCATCTATCACTACCCGCCCGCATGGGCGCTTGAAATCGAGGGTCTCCGTGATCGAGTCATCACGAAACTCCGTAGCGACGACGGATTAAACGTCGTGGAGATAAATCTCTACGATCTGGCCGTGCAGCTCCTCAAGGCTCGCGGGGTGTGGGATCGTGTCTTGGCCTTGGAACCAGACACGGACAAAACCGAGTTCCGCGAGATACTGCAGGGCATGCTCGACCCACACGATCACCTCGCACCCGCGATCCGCACACGTCTCGACGCAGAGCCGAGCGACATGGTCTTCCTCGCCGGCATCGGCGAGGTGTTCCCTTTTATTCGCACGCACACAGTGTTGGAGAACCTCCAGAGTATCGTGACTGGTCGTCCGATGCTGGCGTGGTTCCCGGGGACATACGAGTTCACTCAGGCTAGTGGTCACCAGCTGCGCGCGCTGAACCTCAGCGCCAGTGATAGCTACTACCGGGCAAAAGACATTCTGGAACAGGAAGCATAAGCATGACGACGATCAACGACATCTTCGCCAAGCCGATCGGCCGAGCCATTGAGGGCGTCATCAAGGCTGATGACACCTCACACCTCGCCACCGAGGTCGAGGAGTACGTTCTCACCAACGAGGCGGCCAAGGGCCTCGAACACGTGCTGGAGGCCTACACGAACTACACGAACGCCAACGGCGTCTGGATCTCCGGCTTCTTCGGCTCCGGTAAGTCACACTTGCTGAAGATGCTTGCGCACCTACTTGGCGACATCGACGGCCACGGCTATCCGCGTACCAGGGTCTCTGCGCACTTCCGAAGCAAGGCCGAGGACGCGTTCCTGCCTGCGCTGATCCAAAAGGCTGACCGCATCGCCGCCAAGAGCCTGCTGTTCAACATCGACCAGAAGGCCACGCTGATCTCGAAGGATCAGAATGACGCCCTCCTCAAAGTGTTCGTGAAGATCTTCGACGAATCCCGAGGATACTACGGCAACCAGGGTCACATTGCCCGGTTCGAACGCGACCTCGACACCCGCGGACAGTACGCTGATTTCAAGGCAGCGTTCGAACGGATCGCAGGTATCCCATGGAGCCAAGGTCGCGAGCAGGCTGCGCTCGAAGCGGGGCATATTGACCGGGCCTTCGCCGAGGTCAACGGCACCGAGAGTCCCGGCATCATCCGCCAATACAGCACCAGCTATTCGGTCTCGATCGAGGACTTCGCCGGCGAGGTCGCGGCCTGGCTGAAGCAGCAACCCGACGGGTTCCGGCTGAACTTCTTTGTCGACGAGGTCGGCCAGTTTATCGGCACGAACGGCCAGCTGATGCTGAACCTCCAGACCATCGCCGAATCCCTCGCCACCAAGTGCCAGGGGCGGGCATGGATCTTTGTCACATCGCAGGAAGACATGGAGAAGGTTGGCGGAGATCGCACGAAGTCGCAGGCCAACGACTACTCCAAGATCCAGGCCCGGTTCAAGAACCGGCTCAAGCTCACCAGCCAAGACGTCGAAGAGGTTATCCGTAAGCGTCTGCTCGACAAAACGGCTGCTGCGGAAACTGAGGTAGCGGCGCTATACGCGACTCAGCATGCGAACTTCAAGACACTATTCGACTTCGTGGAGGGCCGTCATTACCCTAACTACCGTGACGAGAGACACTTCGTCGGCACTTACCCGTTCGTGAGCTATCAGTTCCCGTTGTTCCAGTCCGTGATCGAGGGCATCAGCGACCACAATATTTTCGAGGGGCGCAACAGCTCGGTGGGTGAGCGTTCCATGATCGGTGTGGTCCAGGAAGTTGCCCGCACGCTGGCTGACCAACCTCTCGGCCAGCTCGCCTCGTTCGACCAGATGTTTGAAGGCATCCGTTCCTCCCTGAAATCAGCGAACCAACGTGCGATCAACGACGCGGAACGCAGCCCGTCGCTGCCTCCGCTTGCGATTCGCCTCCTCAAGGCCCTCTTCCTGATCAAGTACGTGGAGACTTTCAAGGCTACGCCGCGCAACCTCACCGTGCTGGTCTATGACCGTTTCGGTACTGACCTTACACAGCTGGGCAAGGATGTCAACGAGGCCTTGGCCGCGCTAGAAGCGCAAACCTACATCCAGCGCAACGGTGACGTCTACGACTACCTCACCAACGAAGAGCAGAAGATCGAACAGGAGATCAAGAACGTCGACATCGACAGTTCTGATGTCTCCAAGAAGCTTTCCGACCTACTCACCGGTTCGATCATCAAGACGACCAAGGTCGTCTACGGCAAGAACGGCCAGAACTTCCCGGTCGGGTTCAAACTCGACGGGCAGGCGATGAGCAAGCAGCACGAGCTCGCCGTGCACTTCATCAGCACCGAGAGCGGGTTCAACCTAGAGCAGATCAAAGCCCACAGTGCCGGACTCGATGAACTTCGCGTTGTGCTTCCGCCCGAGACTGACCGGATTCTCGCCGATCTGCGGCTTCTTCTGAAGACGGAAAAGTACGTCAAGCGCGCCCAAGGAGCCAGCCGTACCCCAATAGAGCAGACGATCCTGCAAACCAAGGGCACGCAGAACGCCGAAAGGGAAAAGGAGATCGTCGAACGCCTCCGCATCGCTGTCGGCCGCTCGACCCTCATTCACAACGCAGGCATCCTTGATGTCAGCTCGGCTGACGCGGTGACCCGAATCAACGACGGTTTCCAGAGGGTCATCGCGGCGACCTACACGAACCTCACCCTGCTGGGTGGCAAGAGCTTCACAGAGCAGCAGCTGTCGACGTTGGTACACCCGTCTGATGGTGGCCTGTTCAAGGAGACCGGCAGCATCCTGGCAGTGCCCGGTGATGATGTCCTCGCTCACCTGGAGATGAGCGGTAAGCGCCACGTGCAGGTAACGATGAAGCACCTTCTGGAGAAGTACACGATCAAACCGTACGGGTGGGACCAGTGGTCGATCGCTGCCGTGGTGGGCTACCTCGCCGGTGCATCAAAGATCGAGATCCAGCTCAACGGCAAGGTGCTCGCACGCACCGAGATAACCCCAGCGCTGCGCAACACACAGAGCTACCCGAATATGGTCATCGCCCTGCAGCGGGTGTTCGATTCGAAGGTGGTGGCTGCATTCAGGAAATTCGTGATCGAGTTCACCGACGACGGGGCGATCACCAAGGATCCGCTGGAGCTTGCCCGCGCAGGTAAGGAGCATCTTGACGCGAAACTTGCTGAATTGAAAGCTCTGCGCACCGGGTCCCGGTACCCGTTCATTGACCAGCTCGACGAGCCAATCCGGTTACTCGACGAACTGTGCAGCAACAAGACAGAGTGGTTCGTCACCGACTTTGCAGGCGCCGACGATCTACTTGAGGCAAAAGACAATGTGATCGATCCGATCAAGGCGTTCCTGCACGGCGCCCAGCGCGGCATCTACGACACCGCCGCGGCGTTCATGCAAGCGAATCATTCCAACATTGCCTACCTTCCCGCCGAAGCTACCGACAAGGTCGCGTTCGCCCTTGACGACCCGCAGATCTTCCGGGGCAGCAAGACCACGCAACTAGGGGTTGCAACTAAGGCTTTGCAGGACCAGCTCGGCGACGTCATCGAGGCGCACCGCGCTGCTGCCACCGCGGAGATCAAGGCGCGCTGGAATCAGGTGCCCGCCAGTCAGGCCTACAGCGAGGCGGCCGAGGGCGCACAGCGGGCTGTGACACGCACAGCCAAGGGCGTGCTCGACCGAGTCCAGCACGAAACACAGATCCCGACGATCAAGAATCTCGCCTCCCAGTTCGCGGACTCGGTATACCCGCAGATTCTCGATGAGCTGGACGCGGCACGGGTTTCCCCGGTAGCGGCGTCGCCGATCTCCGGTACCGACGCGAGTTCTGACCCGACACCGCTACGTGCCCCGGTCAAGCAGAGCGTCTCGATCAAGAAACTGGAGCTGCCCGGCGCTGGCCAGGTGCTCGAAACTGAGGCCGACATCGACAGCTACCTCGACCAGCTCCGCACAACGCTGCTCGCGACCATACTCGCCAACAAGCGCATCACACTTTAGGACCGCAACGACATGGACACGAAACCTTTGGAGCGCTTCGCTACGCAGGCACGCCGCGAACTCCTCGCCGCCGTCGACGCGCAAGCCAGCGCTGTACTCGCAACCGGATCCGTTGCCCGCACCGAGCGTGGCGAAGTTGTGAAGAAGCTCGAAGCCGAGATCGCCGCACATGGTCGCACGCAGGTAATGGACAGGGTCGCCTACACCTGGTTCAACCGCATAATCGCGCTGCGTTTCATGGACGCCCGCGGCTACACCGACGCCGGCGTCGTCTCGCCGGCGCAGGGCCAGGCGCATGGACAGCCGGAAATCCTCGCCGACGCCAAGCGCGGCAACCTCAATACCCACGCCGTGATAAATATGAACACGGCAGAGGCGATCACCGGTCTGCTTGACGGCACCCGCCGCAGCACCGATGCCGAAGGCGAAGCGTACGCGCTCCTGCTGACGGAATACTGCCGCTACTGGCACAAGTCGATGCCGTCCATGTTCGAACGCGAGGGCGACTACACCGAACTGCTCGTGCCCACCGGGTTGCTCGCCGACGGCGCGATCCTGGCCCGGGTGCGCGCGGTACTCACCGAGGACGTTTGTGCCGATGTCGAAGTGATCGGCTGGCTCTACCAGTTCTACATCTCAGAGCGGAAAGACGAAGTCTTCGGCGGATTCAAAAAGAACAAGAAGGCTGGCGCGGACGAGATCCCCGCCGCCACCCAGCTCTTCACACCGCACTGGATCGTCCGCTATCTCGTCGAAAACTCCCTCGGACGTCTGTGGATGCTCAACCGACCCACATCACGCCTCGTCCACCAGATGGACTACTACATCGCCCCGGTCGATAAAGAGACTGATTTCCTAAAGATTTCCGGCCCGGAAGAACTGACCGTCATCGACCCTGCCTGCGGTTCGGGACACATGCTCACTTACGCCTTCGACCTCTTGTATGCCATCTACGAAGAGGAGGGCTACGCACCATCCGAGATCCCCAGCCTGATTCTCACGCACAACCTTTTCGGCACTGAGATTGATCCGCGCGCGGGTTCGCTGGCAGCATTCGCGCTGACCATGAAAGCCCGAGCCAACCATCGCACGTTCTTCAACAAGCAGATTCAGCCGAATATTTGCGTGGTTAAGTCTATCCACTTCGCTCCGCATGAGTTAGACATCGTCGCGTCTCCACGTCCCGCACAGCATGAGCAGGCAGCCTTCTGGAATCAGTTTGAGCACGCCGATGTCTTCGGCTCACTAATTCAGCCAAACACTGCCCTCATGTCACTTCTCGGAGAGCAGCTCTCAGCACGCATCAATGACACCGACCTGCTATCGGCAGAGGTGTTTGAACGAGCGCAGGGTGTCTTGGAGCAGACAAAATATCTTTCGAACAAGTACGCTGTTGTCCTCGCAAACCCGCCGTATCTTGGTCGGGTCAACATGGGCGGTCTCCTCAGCGAATATGTCTCAAAACATCTATCTATAGGCAAGTTCGGTTTGGACGCTGCCTTTGTTGCTCGATCTCTTGGTCTTGTAAAACCGCGTGGGATTGTCGGCATGATTACTATGCAGGCGTGGATGTTTAAATCCAGTTACATCGCACTTAGAGAGTCAATACTGCGGAAAGGCATTATCACCCTCGCGCATCTGGGGCCGCATGCTTTTGAAGGCCAGACCGGCCAAGTTGTTAGTACTTGCGCATTTGTACTTGGTCAGGAAGATGAGTCGGTTGAGGGTCGCTACCTAGCGCTTTCTAAAATACGCACGAGCGAGCAGAAGCGTATCGTGGCGGCTCAAGCGATTGCCGAGGGGCAGAAGGAAATTCTTCACTCTGCTTCCACATCTGATCTTCGCAAAGTACCCGGCGCCCCAATTTCGTATTGGCTTGGAGCAAGGCAACGCGATCTCTACTCCACAGGAAGCACTCTGGCCAGATATGGTTCGGTGCGAAAGGGAATGGATACAGGGAACCACAATCGTTTTCTCCGGCGCTGGTCAGAAGTATCTCGATCCGGCATACTCTCGGATGGGAATAGGAAAGCTCGCGCTTACCGTTGGGTTCCATACAACAAAGGCGGGGCTTTCCGGCGTTGGTACGGCAACCAAGAGCATGTCGTCCTTTGGGAAGGAGACGGCGCTTCAATCAAGCGACAGAAGAACGCATTGAGCTCGAAGTCTACGATTCGCAATGAGAGCTTCTATTTCAAGGAAGGCTTTACATACAGCGAGGCGTCTTTTGGTGATTTTTCTGCACGTTATACGCCTGGTAATGCCGTATTTGATAGCGCGGGAGCAACGATCTTCTCCGAGGGGCGGCTCAATGAACTTGGCGCCCTCGTAAATACAGTTGTTGCTGATCTATTTTTTGACTTTCTCTGCAACGGAAATCATTTCCAGCCAGGCGCCGTGGCGAAACTCCTCGTGCTTCCTGAAGTCTTCACGGCTGGACTTTCCTCCGAGGAATGCGTGACCATCTCGAAGCGTAACTGGGATGATCATGAAGATTCCATCGACTTTTCAACGGCGCCCCTCCTTCGTTTTAAGCGGAAACAACTCGTCGAGGCCGTTTCCGATCTTGGCTACCAATCAGTTACAGATGCTAAACGGCTCGCAGCCCTTGAATCCGCCAACAATGAAACCGCAGTTGAAATCTACGGTTTGGGCGGTGTGTTGGACGTAGAGGTTCGGCCGGAAGCCGTCACCCTCACGAACAACGCTATCGCGCTTGAAAGAGTGTCGGGGGGATTTGCCAGAGCCGCAATCGTCGACTTCGTCTCGTTCGCTGTCGGCTGCATGTTTGGGAGGTACAGTCTTGACGAGCCAGGGCTGATCCTTGCCGACCAAGGCTCCACCATGCAGGAATACCTGGAAAAGGTTCCGGCCCCGACATACCTACCTGATGCCGACAACGTTATCCCGTTCGTCGACGACGGCTGGTTTGAGGATGACATCGTCGAGCGGTTCAGACACTTCCTGCGCGCCGCGTTCGGGGTGGAGCACTTCGAAAAGAACCTGCGATTCGTCGAAGAGTCACTGGGCGTGGCGACGCTGCGCGATTACTTCATTACGCGGACGGGTAAATCAAAGTTCTATGACGATCATGTGAAGCGGTATAAGTCGCGCCCAATTTACTGGTTGTTCTCCAGCCCGAAGGGCTCGTTTAACGCGCTTATCTACATGCATCGTTATATCCCGTCGACGGTCCCGACTGTGCTGAATGAGTACCTGCGCGAGTACCGGGCCAAGTTGGAGGTCGCGCTCACCAATGCGGAGCAGGCTGCTGCTGCGGGCTCCACGAAAGACCAAAAGGAAGCCGACCGGCTGCGCAAGGTGATCGCCGAGCTTCGTGACTACGAGCATGACGTGCTCTACCCGTTGGCAACTCGGCAGCTCAAGATCGATCTCGACGACGGTGTAAAGGAGAACTATTCCAAGTTCTACCCGGCGGTGAAGAAGATCACCGGTTTGGAGGCGGCGGAGTGAGCATAGCGTCTTCGATCGCAGATCACCTCGCGGCACGCTTTGAGCATCACCGCCTGGTGGTGTGGCACGATCCGGAAAGCAGCTACGCCACCGACGTCGACGCTCACTCGCCGAACGGAGTGGCGGTGCTACGTGTCCAGAACGACGAGTTCGGGGTCAAGCACCGCGTGCTGCGCGACGAGCCCAGCACAAAGTTTCTGATCTACCGTAGCGGTCCTGTTGCTGAAGGACCGGGGAACTGGTTGCTCGATCTCGAACTCGCCTACGGCGTCTTCACCGCAGATCGCGGCGCGCTCATACGGGCAGACCTCGGCCTGAACGCCCCTGGATCTGACGAACTGATTGCTAAGCACGCGACGTTCTTCGGCGACGCGAAGCTCGTTGCGAAGCTCACAGCGTTGCTGGCCGCCGGCGATGATCTCGCCAAGGTCCAGGCAAAGATGTGCGCGGTCGTGCTAGGGCAGAAGGAGCACAGCTTCTCCGAGCTGACACGTACACTGCTGGTGCAGCACGCTGCTGGTGATAGTTCCGGTTACGAGGAGCTCCTCAAACAGCGACTTTCCGACTTTCATTGGGCAGGGGCAGCAAAGATCTACGGTTACAACTCCGAGACGCCGAGCGTCGCAGGGTTCGTGCTGTGGATGTTCAAGCAAGCCCGGGGCGGGTTCCCGGCCACAACCTCGAACGCCGCACGTAACATCGAAATCGACTTCCGAAGCTTCCGCAATGATCGTCAGAGCTTGATCGCGCTGAAGAAGCTCGCGCGCCAGGCCGAGACCGACCTGGACTACGCCAATCAGGCAGCCGACGCCTCGGTTGCAGAACTTGTTGCCACCGACATTTTCGACGCCGGCGAGAGAGAAATCATCCGTCGACTGATCGAGGGCATTGCCTCCCAGACGATTCAGCCAAGTGACATTGCCGAAATGATCCGCACCCGTCGCCGGGACAGCATCTGGTTCGACGATTACGCGACGCTATATGCGGCGCTCGGCGCGGCGGCCGACTTGATCCCGATGATCCGTACTGCACGGATCGATGTGTCGGGCTTCGATGACGGCTTCCGCTGTTACCGCGATGATCTCTTCCGCGTTGACCAGCTTTACCGACAGTTCACGTTGGCGTCGCAAACCGCCGAGTTCACGCAGCCGTTGGAGGCGCTGAAGGAGCAGGTTGAGAATACCTATGTCACCGAATTTCTCTCCAAGCTCGGCATAAGCTGGCAACAGCAGGTGGACCAGGTCCAGACGTGGAAGACGCTCGAGTTCACCTCGCAGAGTTCCTTCTATGACCACTACATCGCCCCGCTGGTACGAGGTGGACGCAAGAAGGCCGTCGTCGTTATCTCTGACGCGCTGCGCTACGAGGTCGCCGATGAGCTAACTTCCAGGATCCGCGGCGAGAACAAGTACGACGCCAAAATCGAGGCCATGCTCGGGGTACTGCCCAGCTACACCCAGCTCGGCATGGCGTCGCTGCTCCCACACAAGACTCTCGCGCATTCCGAGAACGGCGACCCTGTGCTCGTCGACGACCAACCCTCAAATGGCACGGCGAACCGCTCGAAGATCCTTAGCACCGTGGGCGGCACAGCAATCCAAGCCACGGAATTCCTGAAGATGAAGCCTGCGGAGCGGCGAGATCTCTACGCAGCGCACCAGGTGCTGTACGTCTATCACGACACCATCGACGCGACCGGTGACAAGGCGGTGTCGGAGCACCGCACCTTCAAGGCTGCGGCTGATGCGATCGATGAACTCGTCGACGTCGTGAAGAAGCTGGCGAGTGCGAACGCGACGAATATCTTCGTCACCGCCGACCACGGCTTCCTATATCAGGAGTCGAAGCTGGCGCCGCAGTTCAACCTGACCGTAAAGCCGCAGGGCGATAAGGTCGTAGTCGAGAATCGCCGTTATGTCCTCGGCCGCGGATTGAAGGAACACGATGCATTCCGCCGGTTCCTACCCGAGCAGCTTGGGCTGTCCAGCGGTCTGGAAGTGCAGATCCCAAACTCGATCTGCCGGATCGTCAAGCCGGGCGCCGGTTTCCAGTTCGTCCACGGGGGTGCGTCGCTGCAGGAGATCGTGGTGCCGGTCATCTCGATCAACAAGGGACGTTCCGACACGGTCGAGCCTGTGAACGTCGACATCCACCCGGAGTCCGACAAGATCACTACCGGCCAGATCGTGGTCAAGCTCTATCAGCAGACCGCAGTCACGGATCAGCGCATTGCAAGGAAGCTGCGTGCGGGTCTCTACTTCGCTGATCAGCTAATCTCCAACGAACCTGAACTCCTTTTTGATGCCGAGAGCGCCGAGGGACGTGATCGGTTCCAAAGTGTCCGCCTGCTGCTGAGCAAGGACGCTGATGAGGCGAACAACCAGCGCGTGGAATTCCGGCTTTCCGAGCCTATTGGTGAAACCGGCGAGTGGAAGAAGTACAAGAGCGTGCCCTACACGCTCAAGCGCTCCTTCACCACGGATTTCGACTTCTAAGGAGCACTTTTGAGCGAAAACATCGACCTAACCGAGGTAGCGCCCGTCGAGGAAACCGACAGTACCGAGCCCTCTAAGGGTGGCCAGCCGAGCGGGTTGGATCGCAAGATCAACGAACACTTCGCGGGGGCCGTGGTCCGGAAAGACCTCGTCAAAGCGGTAAAGGGCAATGCGATCGTGCCCTCATACGTACTCGAATATCTACTCGGCCAGTACGCGGCATCCGACGACGAGGCCACGATCCAAGCGGGCATCGACAAGGTACGTGACATCCTTGCTCAGCATTACGTGCACCGCAACGAGTCCGAGCTGGCGAAGTCGAAGATCAAAGAGCGCGGACGTTACCGAATCATCGACAAGGTCAGCGTCACTCTCAACGAAAAGGACGACGTCTACAACGCCTCCTTCGCAAACCTGGGCATCAGCAGCGTGATAGTGGATTCCACTACCGTCAATGCTCACCAGAAGCTGCTTGTTGGAGGCGTCTGGTGCCTATGCGACGTCGAGTACTTCCACACCGAAGACAACCGTGTGTCGCCCTGGATTCTTGGTTCCCTCAAACCGATTCAGATGTCGAACTTCGATTATGACGGGTATCTCGATGCACGCGCGAAATTCACCACCGATGAGTGGATCGACCTGCTGATCCAGTCAATCGGATATGACCCCGAGAAATTCGGGCGCCGCGGCAAACTGCTGCAATTGGTGCGCCTGATCCCGTTCGTGGAGCGCAACTACAACCTCGTAGAACTGGGCCCCAAGGGCACCGGCAAGTCACACATCTACTCAGAGTTCTCCCCGCACGGCATGCTCATCTCGGGAGGAGAGGTGACCGTGCCAAAGCTGTTCGTAAACAACGCGAACGGTCGCCTCGGCCTCGTCGGGTACTGGGACGTCGTCGCTTTCGATGAGTTTGCGGGCAAGAAGAAGCGTACGGACAAGGCGTTGGTCGACATCATGAAGAACTACATGGCGAACAAGTCGTTCTCCCGCGGTGTGGAGACCCTTGGGGCCGAGGCATCAATGGTTTTCGTGGGCAATACCTCGCACACCGTGCCGTACATGCTCAAGCACTCCGATCTCTTTGACGAGCTGCCCGAGAGCTACCACGATCCCGCGTACCTCGACCGGCTGCACTTCTACATCCCCGGCTGGGAAGTCGACACGATCCGAAGTGAGATGTTTTCGACTGGGTATGGGTTCGTCGTTGACTACATCGCCGAGGTCCTCAAGTCGATGCGCAATCTCGACTACTCCGACCGCTACCACAAGCACTTCACGCTCGGTTCCGACATTTCGACACGTGATCGCGACGCCATCCACAAGACCGTCTCTGGGCTGATGAAGCTGCTCTACCCGCATGACCAGGCGACCACCGCAGAGGTCGAAGAGGTGCTGCGCTTCGCAATCGAAGGGCGCAAGCGGGTCAAGGACCAGATCCTCCGGATCGACGCCACGATGGCAGCAGTGAACTTCGGTTATGACTCAGTCGGCGGGGGCTGGTCAGCGGTAACGACGCTAGAGGAAGACGAATACCCGACGTACTACCATCGACGCCGCCCGACTGCCCCTACTGGCGGGTCGTCGACCGAGTCCGATGAGCCTATGGTCTCGAACGCGGCATCATCATCGGTTCCCGCCCCCGCGGCTGGCTCCCTTCAGTCGGAACTGTTCCGAGGACAACGGGATTTCCTGGACAACCAGCGGGGTGTCTCCTACGAGACGCTGCTCATGCCGTATCTGCGGGACGCAACAGAGATCGAGCTGCACGACCCGTACATCCGTATGGGACACCAAGGCCGCAATCTCGTCGAACTGCTCGCACTCATCGCCGCGGCAAAGGACCCGGCAGACGAGGTCACCGTCAACCTCTTCACAGTGCTCGACCAAGGCCCCGAGTATCAGACGAAGCAACTCCACATGCTCAACGACATCGTTCAGGGAGCCGCTCAGCAAGGCATCAAGGTCAACGTGGCGAAGGATCCCGGCGGCCACGACCGCTGGATACGAACCGATACCGGTTGGCGCATCAACCTCGGCCGCGGCCTCGACATCTTCCAGAAGTCCGACGGAAGCTGGTTCGACTTCGGCACGAGTCGCCAGGAGTTCCGGCAGGTCCGCGCTTTCGGAGTCACCTATATCCGCGAAGATAGCTGAGCAGTCGCGACTCGCTTGCGATCACCAAGTGGGTTCAGACAGGCAACGCAGGTCCTTCACCTTTCAAACATAAAGGGGGGGTGAGGGGCAGGCGAATCTCGCTAGTTGCCCTGCCCGATCCAAGATTGAAATTCCGGTTGTCCCCTCAGCGGTGCTGTTTTAATGAGGACCCATAGGGAGACCGTCATCAGCTAGGGCACAGGTGCCAAGCCGGAAAGTCGTCTGCGGCGCTACTTTTCATGGACGTCGCTAGACGCGCCACAGCCATCTTCTGCCGCTTTAGCGTTCTCGGCCTTCTCGGACTTTCTGTGCTTGTACCATGCGATGCCCTTCTTCGCGGCGATAACGGTACCGATTAGGGCCACCACGCCGCCAGCAATGAGCCATTCTATGAGCTCGTCATGTTCTTCCTGACCCTTGGCTTTCTCTTTGGCGGATCGGGATGCTTGGTAGTTTGCCTCATAGTGGGCCTGCGCAGCCGTCTTCTCGGCCTGCCTTGCCTGCCGGTCTGCCCTGATGTCCGCACGGACCTCCGCGAGCTTTTCGGGCGATAAGTCGATCACTTCCATGATGCTGGGGTCGAACAGTGTGGTGGAATAGGCAACGTGGTAGGTACCGCTGTGCCCATTGTCGTAATCCCGCTGGCTTCCGTACTCCTCACCTTTCGAAGTAAGGCCATACGCACCGGGCTTGCCGTACAAGAACCCCTGATCTTTCAGCAGGCGATTGACTTCCATGTTGCTTGCGCCGATCCGCGAGCCAATATCTGTGGCTGATAGCCCACGCTTCCCCATGAAGGTCCCCCATCTCCCGGATCTTATTTACAACTGGGTCCATTGTAGAGTTCGGGCTTGAAAAGCAGCCCCTTCAAAGGGCTAGTAGTCCACTGCCAGCATCCTGTGGTTGTCGGCCGGTAGTCAGCTTCGCATACTAGGCACCATTTTCCGCTCTGCGTATCGGGACCTCCCGGGCCCGACGGCAAGTTGGGTTTCGTCCCTGGCCGGCGCCTCGTGCCCGTACATCTTCAGGTAGCGGTACAGGGTTGCCCTGGACCAACCGACCGTCTTGGCGACCCGGGTGGCGGTCTTGCCTTCGGCGAGCAGCTGCCGGGCTGTCTCGATCTTGTCCTCGATGGTGGTTTCGTCCACGGGTTGCTGGCCGAACTTCACGCCGCGGGCCTTGGCGGCCATGACCCCGGCGCGCACCCGCTCGTTGATGAGTTCCCGCTCGTATTCGGCGAGTGTCGCGAACAATCCGAGCTGGAGCCGACCGGAGGCCGTCGAAGGATCGATCCCGTCGACCAGGGAGCGGAGCCCGATGCCCCGCTCCTGCATCTCGGCGACGGTGTTGAGGACGTCGATCAGGGACCGGCCCAGCCGGTCGATCCGATAGACGATCACGGTATCCCCCTCGCGGGCGAACGCCAGCAGCGCGGACAGGCCAGGCCGTTCCTTGGCCGCCTTCGCTCCGGAGAGCTGGTCGAAGTAGATGTACTTCTCCTCGACCCCGGCTTCGAGCAGCGCGTCCCGCTGCGCAGCCCCGTGCTGGTCGGTGGTCGATACCCTCACATATCCCAGAAGCAGTCCCATGCGCACATGCTAATGCGGGGGTGTGTCAAATAGCCTCGAGACTTTGTGAGACTCTACGGTGAGACAGGTTTGGTGAGACACTTCTGGCCCCTTAATGCCCGGTTTTTCGGGGTTGGGTTCAGGTCTTATCAAGCTAGAGTTCGTGAGACGATCCGGGCCTTCTCCGACGACTACTGCCAGGCGGTGATCGGGAAGACGGGCGACGCCTCCCCTTCCTGGCCAGCAGCCTCCCAGGCGAAACGCTCGTACAAGTCGTCCAGGGCGGTCCACCGGAGCAGGTCGCCCGCGGTGTCGATCGCGTAGAACTCGTAGCGGATCCCGTCCAGGTCGGCCTGACTGGACAGAATCGCTCCACCTCCCGGGACCAGGGGCGGTAAGCCCGGTCCGGCGATGACGTAGACGGGCAGGACTGCGCTCTGCTCAGCCGGGTAGGTCCCTGCCAGGCCAACGTCGAGGAAGCCTCCGTTCCCGTCAGCGACGGCGTGGCAGTCGTCGGAGTCGATGGTGATGGTGCCCCTGGGAAGCTTCTCCCTGGCTTCCGCGGTCAGGACGCGGCGCTCGGCGGGCAGCAGCGCATTGAAGCCATGGACGATGGATACGAGGGACGGTATGACGGTCATGGCTGACATGTGTGCGGTAGCTGCGGCGGGCCTCCCCGCCGAAGTCAGCTCTGCGGAACCTTCAGCACATAGGTCTTTTCGATGGAGCCTTTGTCCTCCTGGCCGCGTACTTGCCAGCCCCACCAATAGGTTCCGACGTGCTTGCCGAGGAGGGGTGCCTCCTCCGTGAACGTCTTGAAGTGTCCTCGGGCGAGGTGGCGCCGGCTGACACCTTCACTGGCACGCCCTGCCGATCCGGCTGAGCCACCGGAATTACCGTCAATGACCACTTCATGGAAGGCATCACCTGCGGGGCCGTTCCCTGCCGCTGCGCGCGATCCACGTTCACGCAGTGTGACGTTGCGGCAGTTCATTAGGGCCAGCGCGAAGAAGATCCGGTTTATGACCTCGACAGCCGGTGCCGTCTGCGCGCTGCCTAGGTCATAGGGAGTGAGCACCATGTTCGACAGGTTCTCCCCCTGCAATTTGGACATGAAGTCAATCGCTTGGTGGGTGACGAATTCCTTGCCGCACAGGAAGCCGTTGTCATCGAGTCGGAACCGAACCTCGTGCTCGAGCTTCGCAGCGATGCCATCAGCGTCCCGGACGTAAGCTTCGATCCAGTACTCGTGGTCGGCTCCCGTCCAGGGGCTCGTCTTGAAGCTGGTCCGCGTCCGGCTACGATGGACCATCGCCCCGATCCGTCGGGCTTTGGGTCGTGACGGAAGGCCGCCAGGGACTTCGGCTTCAATCCAGACTGCTTCGCCGCCCGGCCTTACTGGTCCGATCCTCTCGATAAACGACGGATGCTCCACCCCGGCCGGCAGGAAGTCCATCATCTCCGAGGCATCGACCATGAGCGGAACCCCGAAATCCGGGGTATCGAGGTAGATACTGATTTTGGCCCGGTAGATCTTGAAGTGACGCCTCCACTTCTCCGGCATCCTCTTGGTGTTGAACACCATCTCGCTCTTCTTCACGTCTCCCCCGTACTTCTGCGAATCACATCGCATTCTATGAGACGGGCCAGCTGGCTCGTCCCATCACCACCAGGCAAACGGTCTAACGCCTCGAGGTTGTGCGGAGGCAGAAACGGCGTTATCAGCACGAAAACATTTGCCAACCTAACTATCAGCATGCTTATGATGAACGCAACGGATGGGGATCCGGGGCAAGGGGAACGAAAAGGGTGCGCTCAGCGAACGGGGCGCACCCTTTCCCGTGTCTCCTGCGGAAGCTGCCCACCGAGTAGCCTTGGGTCCAACGACTACTTGGGGGTAGCAATGTTTAGTCTCAGTCCTGTCGTTGGCATCCTAGGCATCCTGTACGCCATCTTCACCGTCGTCGTGGCTGGCCTGGCAGTGTACGCCCTGGTCCTGGCCATCGTGTTCCTCCGACTGCGGATCGCCGAGCTGAAGCGGGCCGGGCGCCCCCGAGGTGGCTCACCGGAATGATTTCGCGAACCAGCTAATGACCCAGGCCAGGCGCAGCGCCCCGGACGCGGAGTGGGTGCTGATGTACCGCAGCGGCATTCCGACGCCGAAGATTGCCGCGGTCGTCGGTGCCGCAGAGTCGACCGTCCGCTACCATCTGGCGGTCGCCGCCCGGCAGGATGCCGGCCTCCGGACGGCCCACAAGGCTGCCCTCTCCACGCGCCAGCGCTTGACGGCCCCCGGCCAACGGAACCTGGACGACATCCTGGCCCTCTATGCGAACGAGGGCCGTCTGCCGGCCAGGGGCGGCACCGACCGGGAACGGGCATTGGCCACGTGGCTGCAGAGGCGCCGGGAAGAGGCCGCGGACGGGGACCTCTCCCCCATCTACGCCCACGCCCTGGACACAATCCCCGGCTGGCGGGAGCAGGCCACCAAGCGGGACGCCGACGAGGCCCGCTGGAAGCAGCGCCTTGGCGAACTGGTCGCCTACCTGGCTGCCGGGAACGAGCTCCCGCGGCATAACAAGACCGACGATCAGGAGGAACGCACCCTCGGGGTTTGGCTGCACACCCAGCGCATCACCCTCCGGGCCGGAAAACTTACCCCGGCCAGGGAGAAGCTTCTGAATGAGACCGTCGCTGGCTGGCGGCAAGGGCGGCCGCGGCGGGGTGCGAACAGCCGCCGTTAGGACCGGTCGGCGTTGTGTGTCGTCAGCTCCGGCAGATCGCCCGCGAAGATCGTCCGCGGGTCAAGGCCCACTGCCTCCAGAATGGCCCGGGCAATGGCAGGCGCGTGTTCGGCCCGGTATTCCACACGTGCCGTGACCCCGTCAGCCTGCTCAATCTGGATTGAAGCCTCGACTCCCCCGCGCGGGACTGGCCGCCATACATCCAAGTGGTCCTCCTGAATGAAAGTGTCCCGGTGGCGGTGCACAAAGAAGTCCTCGGCGGCCATGATCGTCCTCTCCTGAAATGGGCAAGAGAGAACTATAAGCACGCCACCGGACCGACCGCCATAGCGGCTCGACCGCTCTGAAAATCCAGTCCGTTTGGGGTCTTGGACCAATCCGCGGCGCGGATCAGTCTTGTGCCCATGGGCGGAGAATCATTGCCGAAGTAAGTCGTTTTAGTCAGCGGCGGTGCGGCCGGCGGCGAGCGTCGTGGCCCACCAGGCCAGCCCTTCAGCCAGGGCTGTGAGACGGCCTTCGAGGGGCTCGAACACGCTGAAGTCGGCCGGGTCATTGGACCGGAACGCCGGACGAATGACGTCGGGCAGGATGTGCACAGCCTGACGGATTGGTGCCATGTCCAGCTCCACAGCCACCATTCTCAGCTGTTCGATCACCCGGGCGCCGCCGACGCCGCCCCAGCCCACGAAAGCGACCGGTTTGCGCTGCCACTCGAGGAAGGTGTGATCAATGGCGTTCTTCAGCACGGCAGGGTAGCCGTGGTTGTACTCCCCGGTCAGGACGACGAACCCGTCGGCCTCATCCAGCTTCCGACCCAGGCGGGCCATGTCCTCCGTCGGGTAATTGCGCCCGGTGACTGAGGGTGGCTTCTGGTCGAAGAAGGGCAGTGGGTAATCACGGAGGTCCAGCAGTTCCACGTCGAGGCCATGCTCGGCAAGCCGCTGCATCACCCATGGTGCAACCCGTTCGCCGAAGCGCCCGGTCCTGGTTGTTCCCATGATGACGTGAATCTTTGTCACGGGGCACCTCCAACCTTCCCAGCGGTCACTATGAAGAACGCCTTCGTGGCTTCCCACATTCCAGGGGAGAGGGCGCGCGCCGGCCCAGGCTTTCGTGAGCCAGTTACCGCAGCCCCGCCCGCAGCCGCTCTGTAAGGTCATCGAGGGATTCGCGCCATTCGGGTTCGTCGGCGTCGTCCCACAATTCGGCCAGTTCCGACTTCTCCGCGGCCACCCGTTCGACCGCTTCCACGGCCATTTCCACGTCCTCGGCGGTTATCTCAAGACCGTGGGCGGTCACCCAGTCGGTGACGTTCTCCGGCAGGTCCCCCAACGGGTTTCCCTGGCTGGCCGCGGTCACCTCGGCGGCGGCGAGGGCAATGGCCCCGTCCGGCGCCTCCACGTACCGGTCGCCGGCCTTCGCCAGGGCTTGGCGGATGACGTCCGCCCCGCCGGCTTCGAGTTCCTCCAGCCAGTCCAGCGCGTCGTCGTTCTCAAACGGCAGGTAACCCCATGCGCCCATCGTCGTCCCTCTCGATGTCAATTGTGTTGGCACCAATATGGCAGATCCGCACTCATCGCCGAGCAAGTAAGCATCCGAAACGTTCGGGCGTTTCACCCGCAACCTCGTCCCCCAAATCAGGGTCCCTTGGCTCTTGAAAGGAACTGTGGCGGGGACCAGTCTTTTCCCATGAACGGAGAATCATTGCCGCAGGGCGTCGTTCTGGTCCACGGCCTGTGGGGCGTTCCGGAAGACTGGACCTGGGTCAGGCGGGAGCTCGAACGCAGGCACCCGGATGTCCACGTGGAGGTACCGGACCTGCCTTCGCACCGTCTCCCGGACGCGGGGCTGCTGGCTGACGCAGTCGAAGTGCGCGAAGCAATCGCGGCAAGCCCGGCGCCGACAGTGGTGGTTGGCTGGTCCTATGGCACCGACGTCGTAGGTCTAGCCGCCCATAGCGTGCCGAACGTCGCCCGGCTCGTGTATGTTTCCTCGCCACCGCTGAAGGCCCAGCCGGATGAACGCGATGCCAGCTATGTGGACACGATGGAGCATATGCTCCGTGACGAGCACGGCCGGTTCGTCCTGGACGGCGACTGGTGGCTCGACGAGGACGACGCCGGCCGACGGCTTCCCGACGAAGTCCGCGAGAGTCTGAAGGAGCATCCCCGCCGGTACGCCACGAAGAAGACCCGCACCGATCCGGTCCCGGCCGAGGCCTGGACCGAGATCCCCACGACAGTGCTTCTCGGTGCCCGGGACAACCTGACGGGGGCAGATCAAAGAGCCTGGGCGCGGGAAGCGGTCGCCGATGTCCGGGACATCGACACTGATCACTTTGCCCTCTTCAACCTGCCGGAGCTGGTCGCGGAGGTCATCCTGGAACCGTTGCCTGGACCGGCCAAGTAGGCCAACCGTCCACAGGCCCCTGTCTGCGCTCAACTGCGGGCGGCTAGGCTGTGGCCATTCGCTTGAATGACTGAATACCTCAGATGGGGGACCGTTGGATTCAGCAAGAAAAACCGCGCTCACGGCGGGACTGTTCTACCTCGCTACCTTTGCCAGCTCCATTCCTGCCGTCTTCCTTCTGGGACCGGTGCTGAGCGATCCGAACTACGTCACCAGCACAGGCAATGACACCAGCGTGGTCTGGGGCTGCCTGCTCGACCTGGTCAACGCCGCAGCCTGCGTGGGCACCGCAGTGGCCCTGTTCCCGGTGGTTAGGCGGCAGAATGAGAGCCTTGCGCTGGGCTTCGTCACCTCGCGTATGTTCGAAGCCGCCGTTATCGCAATCGGCGTCGTCAGCCTCCTGGCAGTCGTGACCCTGAGGCAGACAGGAACTTCCGGAACAGACCACAGCTCACTGACCGCCGCCGCCCGGGCACTCGTGGACGTGCGGGACTGGACGTTCCTCATAGGACCCGGAATGGTCCCGGCCATCAATGCTCTGCTGCTGGGCTACCTGCTGTTCCGCTCCCGGCTCGTACCGCGCATCATCCCTGTGATGGGCCTCATCGGCGCCCCGCTACTGCTCATCTCGGCAATAACAACCATGTTCGGCATCAACGACCAGCTTTCCGTCCTGTCGGCGGTTGCTACCCTACCGATCTTCCTCTGGGAACTGTCACTGGGGCTCTACCTGACCTTCAAGGGATTCAAGCCGGCAGCTGTCCTCACCGGCCCTGATTCAAGGCCTACGCCCCCTGACCACCACTAGCCCTTACGGCTTTACTCCGGCGGGTGAAGAAGCGGGCCGGGTCGTCAGCGCCCAGCAAGTCGTGATGGAAGACGATGGCGTCAACCGGCCGGGTGTCAACAAACAGGACGGCGACGTCCCGGGAGTGGACCACCGTGTACCGGGTGAGGCCTTCCACCCAGGAATGGATCCCGGTGAACTCCTCGACGAACAACCCGTCCCCGAGCAGGCCCCGCTCCTGAAGCAGGTCATGGACAAGATTCCAGGCGAGATCCATGAGTTCATGGATGGCCGCCTCCACCGTTGGAGCCGTCATACCTTCATGGTGCGCCCCGGCTGCGACAGGATGGCGGACGGTCGCGGGCGTGTCCTGCCGCCGGCACGCAGCCGCAACTGGATCGGTCCGGGATTCGCGAGCCCAAAGTCATCTCCGCCACCCATCTTTGTGGCATGGCCCATTGCCGCCCTACGGTTCCGCTACCTCAGAGCCATCATCCCCAAGCTCGCCGGCGGCGATCCGTTCAGCGGTGCGCCGGTAGGCCTCGGCGATGTAGTCCTCAACGTCCTGCCGGCCGATGCGCCACATGGCGCGGCCACCCACCTGAAAGGCCCGAAGCTCGCCCGACTTGATCAGGGCATGGATCTGGTTCGGCTTCACGTTGAGCTCGTCGGCCACCTGCGTTGGGGTCATGAAGCGAAGGGGCTTCTCGGGTACATCGGTCACCCGGCAATCCTATGCGTGGCAGGTCCTGTGCGGCCGTAGACTCGGCCTATGAGAACGGGGTGGGGGATCCTGGGAACTGGGCTATTGCTTGCGGCCACACTGGCCAATGCCGGCTGCGGCACCGCATGCTCGACCATGGGTTACGTCAGCGTCATCACCGTCAAACTTGAGGGGAATGCGGACGCAGTCGACGAAGTGCAGATGTGCAGCGATGAGGGATGCTCCCAGCGACTGCCGGACTACGGGCCTGCCGTACCCATGAAAACCGTGCAGCCAGGTGTTCCGGGGTCAGACACACCGACCCCGTTTATCCCCGCCACTCCCCCGGCCGCGTTCCTTGGCACGAGGACCGACATCGACACCTGGGCGTTCAGCATCTCCCAAGCTGGCCTGCCCGAGCACGTCACGGTCCGCGCACTCGGCGCAGACAAGGCCTTCCTGGCTGAGCAGCGGAACGATCTGGTATGGACCAGGGTTGGCGGGTCCGAACAGTGCGGTGGACCTGTGACTACTCCGCCGATCATCCTCAGAGTTTCCTGAGATGGCCTAGTACTCGATGGCTTTCCGGTCCATGGACTTCAGGGCCGCGAGCCGGGCTTCCACTTCGGTCTGCTCGCCGAGGTCTTCGAGGGTGGCGAACTGGGCGTCCAGGGAAGAGGCGGAGAGTTCCTGCTGGCCGCGGACGGTGGCTTCCTTCCGGCGGATGTTCTCCTCGTAGCGGCCGATCGCCGACGTCGGGTCTCCGGCGTCCAGGGCTTTGAGGGCGTCGTTGACCTGGGACTGGGTGTCGGCCACCCGGGCCCGGTTGACCAGCTCGTTGCGCTTGGCGGTCAGCTCCCCGAGCTTGCCGCGCATCTGGTCCAGGCCCTGCTTGAGCTTGTCGACGACCTCGTTCTGGGTGGCAAGGGACGGCTCCAGTGCCTTGGCGGTGGACTCGGCGGTCATCTGCCGGCCGATGGCCACCTTGGCGAGGGCGTCGAACTTGTCGGCGTCGACGGGGTTGCCGGCGGCGCGGAATTCGTCGGCCTTCTTCGAGGCTGCGATGGCCTTGTTCCCCCAGGTGTTGGCCTCGGTCATGGTCCGGTTGTAGTCGTCCTCGGCCATTCGGAGGTTGCCGATGGTGCTGGCCACAGCGGCCTCGGCTTCGCGGATGTTCTCCGAGTAGTCCCGGACCATCTGATCCAGCATCTTCTGCGGATCTTCGGCGGAGTCCAGGAGGGCGTTCAGGTTGGCCTTGGCGAGCTGGGCGACGCGGGCGAAAATACTCTGCTTCACAGGGATCTTTCTATCAGGAATGGGGCTTCGGCTCCTATGTGTCCGGCACCGTCCGTCCATGCAACCAGGGCAACGAAAAAAGGTCCGACCGGTCGGACCGGTCGGACCTTCTCGTGGCGCGTTCGGCGCCGGGAACGGACGGGCTATCCGACCTTGCCCGACAGTGCCACGAGCACACCGGCGGTGGCGAAGTACTTGTTGCTTCCCAGGTCGCGGATGGTCTTGATTCCCATGCCGGCGAGCAGTTCATCGTGCTTGTCCGTCAACCCAGCCAGGGCCGAGGGCGGCGCTGCGAGGACTTCGTCGAGGGTCGCGTTTTCGTAGGCCTTGTCCAGTGCCTTGCCCAATTCAATAGAAACAGCCATCTGCAATTCCTTTCATCGATACGGACCAGCAGCACACCCGCCACGGAACCTGCGACGCAGGCAAAGGGGCATGCCCGGACGCCGGACAACTGTCCCGCGCCCTTGCCGCATACGCTATCGCAGGGCACCCCGGTCTGACCCGGCATTAGCGGCGAGTTCGGAACCCCGATTCACCAGCCCGTTAGCTCACCTGGCCGCCAAGTCATTGCGGCGGAAGGTGCCGGCGATGGAGAGCTTGCGGCCGTATTCGATGGACCCGTACCGGAATAGGTGGACGGCGAGGCGGATGATGAGGGCCCCGACGACCAGGAGCTCGACGATGACGATGGTCGCTTCCACGGAGCTCAGGGTGCCGAAGGCGTTCCGGAGCAGGGCGGTGACCGGTGCGGTGAGCGGGAAGTAGGTGAAGACCTGCACAATCAAAGCCCCGGGGTTGGAGATGACCAGGCTGAATGTGTAGAAGGGGATGAACATCATGGCCATCAGCGGCCCGAATATGGTGCCCGCTTCCTTTGCAGTCGGCATGATCGCCCCGATTGCCACCAGTACCCCGGTGAAGACTGTGAAGCCGCCGAGCAGCAGCAGGGCTCCGGTGATCATGGGGCCGGGTTCGAAGACCAGGGATGACAGGTTCAGATCCGGCAGCGCCAGGGAATCGCGGAAGAACAGGTAGGCCAGCCCGACCGGGGCGAGGAACACCAGAATCTGGACGAGCCCGACGGCGAACAGGGAGATGATCTTGCCCGTGATGAGCGTGGTCGGGTTCAGGGTCGTCAGGATCATCTCGGTGACCCGGTTCTCCTTCTCCTCCAGCGTGGAGTTCAGCATCTGGTTGGAGAGGAGAATCATCGAGATGTAGAAGACGACCAGGAACAGCATCGGCGGGATCACTCCCCCGATGCCGGCGGCGGACTGGCCGTCCTTGAACGTTTCGGAATCGAACTTCACCTTCCCGGTCAGGGCAGCCGTCAGCTGAGGTGAACCGACCTGGTACTGGGCGGATGCTTCCAGCAGCTGCTTGGCCACGGCCTCGTACTTGCCGTTCTCGAACATGCCCTTGTCGGCCCCGTAGACCTTCACAGGTTCCTTGGTCGGGTCGGTCGGGAACTGGAAGTACGCCTCGGATGTCCCGTTCCGGACTGCCTCGATGGCGGCCGCCGGGTTGTCGGTATACGTCCCGCCGGCGACCTTGGCACCCGGGGCCATGATGATGCCCGAGGCGTCGCTGTACGTGAAGGCGAATTGTGCGCTCTTCTGCGCCTCTGCGCTGTCTTTGCTGCTGGCGTTGGAGGCGTACACGAGGGCGAAGACCAAGATCAGGAGGACCGGGATCGCCAGGGTCGCGATGGCGAAGCCGCGCTTCTTGATCGTGCGGACGAATTCGAACGCGACGACGGTGCCGAGGTTGTGCCGTGCCGGTGCCATCACTTTGCCTCCACCAGTTCATGCTGTTCGCCGTAGACCTTGATGAAGATCTCATCCAGGGAGATCCTTGCCGGGGCGAAGGACCGCAAGGCCACCCCGGCTTGCACGAGTTCGCGCAGGACCTTCTCCTCGGACGCCCCCTGCCCGGGCGCCAGCTCCGCTCGGCCGTCGCTGGCCGAGATGATCTCGTACAGGTCGGAGGCGGGCAGGACGCCGTCGTAGGTGACCCGGTAGACGGTGCCGCCGAACTCTTCCTGGACTTTCTCCACGGTCCCGTAGGCGCGGGAAGTGCCGTCTTTGAGCAGAATCACCCGGTCGCAGAGCCGTTCGACCTCTTCCATCTGGTGGGTGACCATGATGACGGTCGCCCCGGCCCGCTTGTGCTCTTCGATGATGTCCATCAGCAGCCGCCGGTTCACCGGGTCAAAGCCCTTCGTGGGCTCATCCAGGATCAGCAGCTCCGGGTTGTTCATGATCGTCACCCCCAGCTGAACTTTCTGCTGCTGCCCGCCGGAGAGCTTGTCCAGCCGGATCTTCGCCTTCTCCGGGATGCCGACCCGCTCCAGGTACTGCTCTGACCAGGTGCGGGCCGCGGCCTTGGACAGGCCCTTGAGCCGGCCGAAGTAGACCATCACGTCCAGGACCGGTTCCTTCTTGTACAGGCCCCGCTCCTCGGGAAGGTATCCGAGCCGTGCGCCGTCCCGCGGCTGGAAGACCTTCCCGCCGATATGCAGCGTCCCGGCGGTGGGCTGGTAGATGCCCAGCAGCGCCCGCAGCGTCGTGGTCTTTCCCGACCCGTTGCTGCCCAGGAACCCGAACGTCTCCCCGGCGTGGACATCGAAGGACAGGTCACGGATGACCGTGGTGTCCCCGAAATCCATCCGGAAGTTTTTGATGTGCACAAGCGGCTCTGCCGCGTCCCCCAACGTCATGGTTCAAGCCTATCTGTGGCAGGTGGGTCCGTCCCCGTCAGGCCTGCGTAGAGGGGTTACGCGACTACCGTCTTGAGCAAACCTTGCGGCGAACGAGGGCTGCCGTTGCGGGACAGCTCCTAGCGTGGAGAACAAGATCCCGACGTTGGGGGCGGGATCTTACAAGTGGGGACACGGCGGCGGCCACAGCATCCGGACGACCGGATGCCCTCCAAACGCCGCCGTCCCAACCACTTGCCCGGCATAGACCCCGTGAGATCCTGCGCGGAAGATACCTACATGCGAAGAACTATCTGGAGCCTGGCCGCAGCGTTTGTCACCACGATCGTCTTCGGAAGCGTCTATGTCACGCTCCAGCAGATCGGTCGCCACGAGGCCAACATTGCACCGGCCGCGGCCGCCTCCGCGCAAGTTCAGCAAACGGGTTCGGACATCATGACGGCGCCCCGGCTGGAGCTGACACCGGACAGCGGGCTCTTCCTCATCGAATACGGGCAGAACAACACCCCGCTATCCACCAGCGTGACCCTGCATGGTTCCGTCCCCGTCATCCCCGACGGAGTACTGGAGACAGCACGTGCCCAAGGCACAGATACCGTGACCTGGCAGCCCGAACCCGGACTGCCCATGGCCGTAGTCGCCAAACACACAGCCGGGAAGGTCGTCGTGGCCGGCCAATCACTGGCACCTTTCGAAGCCAGCGACAGCAGGGCCCTTGCCATACTGGCCGCAGGCTGGTTGGGATCCATGTCCGTCCTCGCCGGGAGCTACGGTGCGCTAAGGCTCCTCGAGCGCCGCCAAGCCGGGCACCACAACGACTGACCGGCCGGCACTACGTCCAGAGGCTTCCAAGGGGCCTTTGGACCCTGTCGGGCCCTCCTGGCACTGGGTAGCTTGAGGGCTAGTTTCGCCGACCGCTGTGCCAGCCAGCCCTACATCAGGAGTACCCGTGGTGGGAGACACTTCTTCAATAAGCACCGGCCACCTTCGTGCAGGGCTGAGTCCTTTCCAACGCGTGCTGGTTCTCGTTCTGCTGGCCGCGGTCGTGAACCTCGGCGCCGCATTCGTCCTGGACACCGTCACCGGGTGGGACAGCCTGTACCGCCGGCTGGGCGGTGTCCTGGTGCTCGCCGCCATGGCGGTTGCTGTTGCCGCCTTCACGCGATTCCCCTTCACGTGGACAGTCCGGTCCGGCCGGTTGCTGATCCTCCCGGCAGTCCTGGCCGTACTCCCGTTTTTCGCCGGTGTGCAGTCGGTCGAAACGACCGTCCTCACCGCCATTCTGATCGGAGAAGCTGCAACAGGGGTGTTTGAGGAGCTGTGGTTCCGGGGACTAGCCCTGTCAGCACTCGGCCCGTGGAGCCCCATGGCAGCCGCCATCACCGTCTCGGCCCTGTTTGGTCTGTCCCACTTAGCCAACATCGCCTACGGCGCGGACGTCGCGGTGACAGCGGCCCAGGTCGTGGGTGCCTTCACCTTCGGCGTAGGCTACGCAGCCCTGCGGATGCGGACCATCGCCCTATGGCCCCTGATGATCCTGCACGCTGTAACGGACATTTCCCTCGCCATCGGCAACGTCACCGGCGGCCTGCGCTGGGGCATCATGATCGGCTCGGACACCGTGCTCCTCATCTACGGCATCATCCTGCTCCGACAACTTCCTGCAGGGACAACTGTCGGGGACGCGGTCGGCGCGAGGCGGACCACGCCGGCGCGCCCCTGAGCCCAAGGCGGGACGAAGCATGGCGGCCCTCTCCACCTACGACAAATTCAAGTCCCTGGTCAGCTCCGGCACGGACACAGAACGCACCTCGTTCTTTAGCGACGCCATCTTCGCCATCGCGATGACCCTGCTCGCGGTCGAGATCAGAGTCCCGGAAGTACCGCCGGAGGAACTCCCGCACGCCCTACTCGAACAAGGCGCCCAGTACTTCGCTTACGTGCTCTCCTTCGCCGTGACCGGCGCCTACTGGCTGACCCACCACCGCCTGTTCAGGCTTCTCCGGGCGTACGATGCGAACCTTCAGCGCATCAACCTAGTCGCCCTGCTATTTATCGCGCTCACCGGCTTCGGATCAGGAGTCCTCGCGCGCTACGGAGACCAACCCGCGGGAGTCGTTGTGTACGCGGTCATCATCAGCGGTATGGGGCTCAGCTACACCGCCTTATGGCAATACGCGTGGCACCGGAAGCTCTTCGGCAGTGACATCGATGCCCGTCTCTTCTCCTACATGCGCGCGAGAAGCCTGGCCGTCCCCCTGGTCTTCCTCGCCTCCATCCCGGTAGCTTTCTTCAGCCCCGCGGCCGCCGAATACCTCTGGCTCGGAGTCCTCGCCCTCGACGCCGCCCTGTCCCTCGCCTACCGAAGACGGCCGGCCACTCCTGGGCGGGCCCGGCCTACGAAGAGGTAGGGGCCACCCGAAGGTGGAAATCGGCCGCAAAAGGGGTGACATAGGGCCGCCCGGTAGCAGCAAGCCCATCACACCGACCGCGCCTGCTGCCCTCTTCTGCACACTCCGCTCGGCCCGAAAACGTGCACTGGCCCTCTGGTGGGCCATGCCGTGCTCTCCCAAATTCCATGGCCCGTTATGGGCTGCAGTTGAAGGTATCAGGTCAGGGGCGCAGGCTGATCGACACCTAGCGGCTTGAGCGACTTGAAGGGGACAATGGAGGTATGTCCCGTTACAGAGCTTCTGTAAACATCCCGGCTGGCCCCAATGAGTCGCCGACGCCGGAGGAACAGGACGCTCTCGCTCCCTTTGACCTGACCACAGCCAATCCGGAAGACCTAGCAATTTGGATCGCGGCGGCTGAGCTGAGACTTGTCACCGACCGTAGGCTTGGCAAAGTTACCCCGAAATGGGTTGAGCAGCTCGCACGCGCAAAGGGTTGAAACCTTCGTCCGCCACGAGACTTCAGCGGTCGAAGAACGTCATATTGGTAGCGATAACGCCACCAATATGAACAGATGGCGGACATTAGCTTCGAGCTCATCGCCGGGCGGGAAGATTACGCCCTCTTGGGACCGGCCGGGCGCGAGTAGGCGTTCCTGTACAAGCCGATTTAGCGCTGGTTCTGACTCATGACGGCATCGTTGGACCTGCCTTCTTGAGCACGACAAGCTGCAAGGAAGCATTCCTGTTGACTCGTCGAACTGGCCACACTCGTAAAGCAGTAGTGCTGGATGTAGAGCATTGCACCAAGTGGCTGTCACCGATCACTGCAAGGCCACATCGCTGACGAACGGGTGAACTTGTACTCCTGGGTGAATGTGGTGAATTTCGCCCCATCAAATCCTGCCTCAGCGAAAAGTATGGGACGGACGCTACTGTGGCCTGGACTGGTTTCCGCGGTCGACGCCGAACGAGCGTGCTCCTCCTAGGCGTCGCCGTGACTAGGAACGTTGTGACTGCTTGTGAGCCGTGTGAGTCTCAGCGTGGAGCCGGGCGTAGATGATTCGAAGGGGATTTGAGGGCCATGAATGAACCTAGGTGGGTCTTCATCGGAGATACTCACGGGGACACCGGCTGGATGAGGACTGTCCTGCGCTCGGCCGCACGGGCCGGTGTCCGCTCGTTGATCCATGTCGGGGATGACGCCTTCGACTGGCCAGGGCGGAACCGGCCAAAGCACGCTAACCGCGTGAACCACATTTTGGAGGAGCACGGGCAGACCCTGTACTTTTCGGGCGGCAATCATGACAACTGGACAACCCTGCTCAAGCTCAAGACGGAGTCGGATGGTCTAACTACTTGGCGGCCGAACATTCGCGTGTTTCCCCGCGGTGGCCGTGCAGTCGTGGAGGGCCTCACAGTAGGGGCCCTAGGCGGTGCGTTCAGTATCGATGCCCGCCACCGCACTTTGGGTACGTCGTGGTGGGACACGGAAGAGCCGACGCGGGAGGACGCGCAGCGGCTGCTTGACGGCGGCCCGGTGGATGTTCTCGTGACGCATGACGCCCCGTTGGCCGTGCCGATCGTCGGAGACTTCATGCTGGCGCCAGCCGTAGTTGAGCGGGCAAATGTCACACGCCAGCTTCTTCAGGACGTCGTGGACCAACTCCGGCCTGGCTACGTGTTCTGCGGGCACTGGCACCAACGACTGACTCACGAGCTCGTACACCCGGACGGCAGTGTTACAACTGTGGAGGTTCTGGCCAATGAATACAACCGCCGGACCAACGCAGTCCTCTTAAGCCGAGGCGAGCGGGGGCTCGTCGTGGAGCCGCTTGACCTCAGCGGCAACTGATTCACCCACAATCTAGGATTTCGACTCAGCGTCCAAAAGAGGATCTGGAAGCGGAAGGCTGCGGGAGCCAAAAGAACGTGCCAACGAAGATGCTGTCTTGCGTGGAACGGATGAAGTACGGGCGACCTCGAGGACGCCCCGAAGGCTCGGAAGGACAACCGCGGCATAACCAGCGCCCTGTCATGAACTGTCATCCAGCTCACGCCTCTGATTCTTTGGCTCATTATTCAATGATGGTGAGAACGTCGATAGGAACGCCCGTGATGCGGCTGCTGCGACTTCCTTGCCGGCCGGTGATCCCGAGGGAACCAGAGGATGTCGTCGACCTTTTTACCCGCTGCGATGCAAGGTTCTCGTCCCAGACGGAGGTCCATCCCGAACTGCTGCTCTGACCGTAAGGGATGAGCGCAGGGAAAGCTGCCTGTGCGGTCGTAAAGGCCGAGACGGGATCAAAAAGAATCACCTGATGACCCTTTACGTCCGCCACCTTTCCAATGGTCGGACCTGCAGGCCGCAAAGAGCCGTCCCCACCGTCGGTTTTCCAGCCGAGCCTGTTGTTTATCGAGTCCGAGGCATCACCAGCGATTGGAGGCTGTGTCGGGTCGTCCTTGGAAACAACATGCGCCATGCCCGTAGACAACAGCGACCGTAACGCTCGAACCAGAGATGCTCCAGGGGCGGATTCCTGGTTTTCGGCATGAGCGTCGATGACGAGACGAATGACGCCATCGCAGAGTCCGTCCAAGTTGAACTGCTCCACGAACCCGTCCTCCATCCCCAGATCGGCAGCCATCTCCTTCAAGATCGCCAGGGGTAGCAGGATGTCGGCGGCCAAAATGGACGCACGGTCCAAGGATGTCTTGGATTGCTGCGGATCAGTCGAGGCGTCGCTTACGGAGCGCTTCAAATTCATGTAGGCCTCGTTTAGGTGCTGCACGTAGCCGGCCCATCCGCCGTTGTGGTTCTTGGCTGCGTGCCGGATGTAGTGGATGACGTGGCCCGTGAACCGCGCTTGAGTTCCCTCATGTTTGGCCATGTTGACAATGCGGTCTGTTTTGTCTCGGTCCGGGTGCAGCTTGCCCTTGCCAATAAAGACCGGGATCACGCGTTCCTTCACAGACGACGTGGTCAGCTCGTTCTCGGCTGTGATGATGAGCTGGGCGATCGGCCTGTTGACCTTCCGGGAGGTCATGTTGGCGTTCATGCGGCCCTTGGTTGCGTTGTTGAAGATCGCGCGCGTGATGTTGGAGATCTTCTGGTCCTCCCCCAGAGCTTGGTCTTTCATTGCGGACGGTGCCATGTCGTCAATTACCCAGATGGGTGTGTGGGCGATGGCGTGTTCTATGTACGCCTCGGTGTCCTTGGCTGAGCCGGGCAGGCTACCGTCCTGCCAGGAGGACTTCCGGCGTGCCCAGAAGTACATGCAGGCCTGCGCCGAGTAGGACTTTCCAGTACCTTTGGGACCCCAGAAGAACAGGGTGGACTTGGGGCGCAGCGGCACCGTTGGGCGGAGTCCGCCGGCCAGAACAATCACGGCCGCAGACTGATCCGTCCAGGTTCCGGAAGTGATGTAGGCATCCACGACGGCGCGGAAGTCCTTTCGCACCTGTTCCTTGTAATCAATATCGTCCCAGGAGCAGTCCAGCTTCTCCACCCCGACCCCGTACTGGCCAGCCACGGGCAGGCGGCCACTATCCATGCCTGCCTTAACTGTCGAACCGCACGTCACGTCTTCGACGATCTGGTCGCTGAGAGCAAAGACGGGATACCCGTCCTCTTGAGGGACCCATCCCATGCGTGTCCAGCGAGTAGTGGACGCGCGTTCCTGCTTCCGGTTGTCCTTCACCGCTGCCAACCACGCATGCCCCTTAGCCCGACGGGGTGGCCAGGAAGGGTGCAGCAGCAACTCACGCGGAACGGTGGCGCCCTGGCGGACCCAGTCGGATGGCGGGAAGGCCAGGATGTTCTGCGGGCCAGTTACGACGGCGCCGCGGTCCTGCCCGTTCCAAGACCATGACACCTGAACCTTCACCAAGGTGTCCTTGGCATCAACTCGGACCTTCGGGTCGAGGATACCGTCGAGTAACTCCTCATCCGTGGGTTGCCTGCGCACTTCGGACGACAGGATGCGGCCGCCCAGGTCAACGCGCTTGTCCCAGCGGTAGCCGCTGACGGTGCCGCCGGGGGCGTTTTTGATGGGGACGCATTCTTCAACCTCGTGCCCGTTCGCAGACACCCGGAATGTTCCGGCAAGGTCGTGCGCCTTGGAGGCCGGAGCCGGGGGCATGACGGAAGTCATCGCATGCATCAGACCAGGCCCGTCACCGTTCTTGGCCAGGTCGTCGTCCACGCCGGCACTCGCCATCGACTCGCTGTCACCCGAGGCGACCGTCGGGTTGACGAACTTGATGGTCTTCATTGTCTGGGGACTGACACGCGACATTGACGGCGCTGCAGTCTGCGGATCTGAGGAGGCTGAGGCCCATTCGTCGTCGAAGTCCAGGGGCGTTTTTTCGGAAGGCGTTGCAGTCATGCTTGGTTCTATGCACACCTGCCCGGCACGGGGGTCATCGTCGAAGTCCAGGGGCGTTTTTTCGGAAGGCGTCGCGGTCATGCTTGGTTCTATGCACACCTGCCCGGCACGGGGGTCATCGTCGAAGTCCAGGGGCGTTTTTTCGGAAGG